>CAXTUO010000534.1:0-3506 GCA_964247175.1 uncultured Acetobacteraceae bacterium
TCGGCGATGAGTTGCTGGGCTGAGCGCTCCAGGGCGGATGCGCGGCCTTTCCCGCTGCGTCCGCGGCTGCGTGCAAGCCGGCGACGGAGCTTCCGGACGGTGGCAATGACCACATGCGCGAGGGCAGGTGCCGTCGTGACTTGTGTGGAAATTGCTTGAGCAGCGTGTCTCCGGCGGGCTGATAGTTGGATGGATCAGGCGGCGAGGTCAACGGGGGCGGGAGCGATGATCTTCTCGCCCAAGGTCTGCCATCCGTTCACCTTGCGCATGGTGATCTCGCGGAAACGCGAAGCGTTTGCCGCTGGGCCCGACGCGAGCAGCGCCCAGAACAGCATGGCGGCGGTCTCGGCGGATGGCAGCACGGTCTGCGTCTTGATCCGGCGCTTGAACTCTTCGTGGAGCCGTTCAATGGCGTTGGTGGTCCGCGCCGACTTCCACTAGCTCGGGGGCAAACGGAGGAAAGCGAACAGCCGGTCACCGGCCTCTTCCAGGCTGGCGGCCACCGCCGGGCAGCGCAGCCGCCACTTGCGCAGGAACGCTTTCCGCTTGGCCTCCACCTGCTTCGCGGTCTCGGCGTAGATCATGTCCGTGTAGTCGGCCGCAGCGGCAAACCCGAAAGGTTTCCGCGACCTCCTCGTGCAGCGCGTCCGGCGCATGGGCCAGCAGGTTTCTGTGCTTGTGAACCGTGCAGCGCTGGGCCGACACGTCGGGCCACAACGCCGCCAACGCCCGTTCCAACCCGACTTCTCCGTCGGTGATCAGGAACTCCGGCGTGCCGCCGAAACCCTCCGGGTTTGCGGCTGAGGCCGCGGGCGATCAGGCCGTCGAGGATGCCGCGCCAGGCCGCCTCGCTTTCGCCGCCCATGTTCTTCACCGCCAAGAGCACCTTCTGCCCGTCCCGGCGCACGCCCAAGACGACCAGCAACGAGATGTTCGTCGCCTTGCGGTCCAGCCGGACCCGCACGACGGTGCCGTCCAGAATGAGCCGAACCACGTCCTCCCCGGCCAAGTCGCGCCCGTTCCAGGCGTCCCAGTCCACTTTGACCTTGCGCCACGTCCGGCTCACCACGTCCTTGCCCACCGCACCACCGAACAGGGCAGCCAGTGCGCGCTTGACCCGGCGCGTGTTGGTCCCGGACAGGTAGGCGCCCGCGATCAGGGCCTCGACCTGCTTGGTCATCCGGGCGTAGCGCGGCAGCGTGGCGCTGCGCCATTCCTGCGTGCCTCCGCCCGCGGCCGCCATGCGCGCCCGAGGCACGCTGATCTGTACCGGGCCGAAGCTGCCCAGCAGCTGGCGCTCGCGCGTCCCATTCCGGTGGCCCTTCGGCGCCTCCGCATCCCGCTCGTAGCGTCCGCGGCCCAGCGCCGCTTCCAGCTCCTGCCCGATCAGCTCCTCAATGAACCCGCGCACCCGCTCCCGGATGCCCGCTTCAATCGGGTCAAACCAGGCGTCTCCGGCAAACAGCGCCGTGCCGTCCGCTTGCGTCTTCGTGCTATCCTGTTCCATGGCGTAGTCTCCGCCGGCGCTCGAACGCCGGAAATGGTTCGTTGAACAAACCAGAGACTACGCCACCAACCTATTTCCACCACATCCGCGACGGCACCGCCTGACGACGGGCGTGCTGTTCACGGCGCAAACGCTTCGCGTTTCGCCACCGCCGACGCGCTGCGTTGCCAGAAGAACAGCTTCGCGCAGGCTGCCGCGGCTGGCAACACCCTGCTGGTCCGCGTCAAGGACAACCAGCCCACCCTGCATGCGACCCTGGCCGGAGTTTGCGCCGCCGGGTGCCCCTTCGACAGCTATGAAACAGTGGACCCAGCCGCAAACCCCTGGGTTTCGGCGAGGCCGCCACGGCCGCCAGGAGCATCGCCGCGTCGAGGTGTTCGACACCGCGGGCCTTTTGGACGAACCCTGGCAGGCGCTGGTCAGCTGCGTCGCCCGGGTGTCGCGCCTGACCTACATCAAGGACACCCGCACCGGCCTGTGGGCCACGCGCGAGGAAGTCGGCTACTACCCCTGCCAAGCCCGCCACGGCGCCAAAGTGCTGGGCGGCGCCATCCGGGCACATTGGGGCATCGAGAACTGCGCCCATTACGTCCGGGACGTGACCCTGGGCGAGGATGGCAGCCGCATCCGCACCAGACCCGGCGTCATGGCCCGCATCCGCTCGGTCGCCCTCAACGTCCTGCGCGCCAATGGCGTACGGAACGTCAGACTGGCGCTCTACACCAACGCCGTCAGCTTCGATCAGCTGCTCGCCCTCGGCACGGCATAATCAGAACTGAATGGCCCTGCCCCCCTCTGAGCGTGGGAGGTTTGCCGAAGAACCCGAACGCCTCAGGAATATAGCATGCCGGAGAAGCGGAGCCGGCGCCGGTTTACGGCAGAGTTCGAGACGCAGGTGATCAAACGGCTGCTTGAAAGGGGCTGCGAGCTGTCAGAGGTGGCAAGTGAACTCGGCTTGAGCACCGGTCCGTTGAGCACGTGGCACGTGGAGCAGTTGGCGGCGGGTCTGACCGAGATGCTGGTCACGCGCAAGGCGTGGGAGACGAGACGCTGTGGCTGCGGCGCGAGCTGAAGCGGCTCGAGGAGGAGAACCTGACCCTGCGCAAGTCCGCAGTGGCCTTCGCGCAAAGGATCGCCTGACGAAGTTCGCCTTTGTTGGCCGAGCGGGGCAACCATGGCGAGGTTGCCATAGCAATCACGGCGTGATGCTCTGATCCTACCCCTCCACGCTTAATCAGGGAGGGGGTCTAAGCATAGGCGCGGCCCTGCCGTAGGTACTGGCGTTGTCCAAGACGAAGGCGATCTCGGGTGGATGGAGCGGTGCGAGCACGACGTCGAGGCAGCGGGCCAACAGCGCGCACCGGTTGTGCGTCGGATCACGGCGGCCACGAAGGGCAACCTCTCGCCGTTCTCCACGGGGACCTGCGGCCTGGCTGGCAAGGGACGTGTGCGCCCGGCAAAGAAGCTTGCCGATCCATTCACGCGCCAGTATGGCTACTCCGAGTCGGCTCGGCAGTGGCGGCCCCGATCACAAGGCGCTTGCTGGCTCCCGAACAATCCTGCCTTTTCGTCCAGCGGTGCCATGCACGACGTTTCTCGCCCTTTAGATGCGGCCGATGGCCTCCCTTCGCACAAGGGGGATGCCGCGCCTTTTGCCATGTCGGGCGACCAGCTTCAGCCGGTCCTGGAACGCCTCGCGCTTGTTTTGGAGCGGGCGCTGGGGATGGAAGGACACGCGCCGGCCGGCGAGGCCGAGTTGGCGCCGCACGAGGAAACGGCATGGCAAGAGCCGGGGTTGTCGGACGCAGTCGTGCAGCAGCTGCGCTTCTCCGCGCCGCGCTCCGGCCCGGCCATTTCCTACAAAGTCGCCGCTGGCCAAGCACAGGCGCTGCATCCGGGTCTTCTGTTGTCCAAGGGCACCCGGATTTCCTTTGATGCCTATCTTAATAGTTTCTACGAGCATTATTGGTCGAGCCACGCGCCGGTCGAGGACCTCACG
>CAXTUO010000535.1:0-3495 GCA_964247175.1 uncultured Acetobacteraceae bacterium
GTCATCATGGATGTCGTCGGCGCGGGCAAGCTGCGGCTCGTCGAAGTTGATGAAGAGCTGCAACTGGTCCTGCAGGATGCGCGCGGCGAGCGCCACCGCGTCCTCCGGCGTCACGGCACCGTTGGTCTCGACCTGCAGCAGCAGCTTGTCGTAGTCCGTCACCTGGCCCACGCGGGTCGGCTCGACCTTGTAGGACACGCGCTTCACGGGGGAGTAGATCGCGTCAATCGGGATCAGGCCGATGGGCGCGTCCTCCGGGCGGTTCGCCGCGGCAGGAACGTAGCCCTTGCCGAGGTTGACCGTGAACTCCATGCCGAGCTTCACGCCGTCGTCCAGGGTGCAGATCACCAGGTCCGGGTTCATCACGTCGATGTCGGAGCCGGTCTGGATCTGCGCCGCCGTGATCTCGCCGGGGCCGGTGGCGGTCAGCACCATGCGCTTCGGCCCCTCCCCGTGCATCCGCAGTGCCAACTGCTTGATGTTGAGCACGATGTCGGTCACGTCTTCCCGGACGCCCGGGATGCTGCTGAACTCGTGCAGCACGCCGTCGATCTGCACCGCCGTCACCGCCGCCCCCTGCAGCGACGACAGCAGCACGCGGCGCACGGCGTTGCCGAGCGTCATGCCGAAGCCGCGCTCCAGCGGCTCCGCCACCACGGTGGCGATGCGGTGCGGGTCGGACCCCGGCTCGACATCGAGCTTTTCCGGCTTGATCAGGGATTGCCAATTACGTTGGATGACCATGGATCATCTCCAAACAGAACAAGCGACGCCACCCACGGGTGGCGCCGCGCCAAAGGCGGAACAGTATAGTCAGACCCGGCGGCGCTTGCGCGGGCGGCAGCCGTTGTGCGGGATCGGCGTCATGTCGCGGATCGCCGTGATCGCGAAGCCCACCGCCTGCAGCGCGCGCAACGCGCTTTCGCGGCCGGAGCCGGGACCGCTGACCTCGATTTCCAGCGTTTCCATCCCGTGCTCGCGCGCCTTCTTGCCAGCGTCCTCCGCCGCGACCTGGGCCGCGTAGGGAGTGGACTTGCGGCTGCCCTTGAAGCCCTGCATGCCGCTGGACGACCAGGCGATGGTGTTGCCCTGGGCGTCGGTGATCGTCACCATGGTGTTGTTGAACGTCGCAGCCACGTGGGCGACGCCGGAGATGATGTTCTTGCGCTCCTTCTTACGGGGACGCGAAGAGGCGGGCTTCGCCATTCAGATGTTCCTATCAGTTCTTTCGCCGCCGCAGCGGCGGACGGGCCAGAAGCGGCGCGGCTACTTGGTGACTTTCTTCTTGCCGGCGATGGCCACGGCCTTGCCCTTGCGGGTCCGGGCGTTGGTGTGGGTGCGCTGCCCATGCACCGGCAAGCCACGGCGATGCCGCAAACCGCGGTAGCACCCAAGGTCCATCAATCGCTTGATGTTCATCGCGACCTCACGCCTCAGGTCGCCTTCAACGCGGTAATCCCGGTCGATCAACTCGCGCAGGCGCAAAACCTCGTCATCGGACAATTGGTTGACCCGGCGGTCATCGGGGATTTCAAGCTTCTTGCAAATATCGACGGCGTTGGACGGGCCGATGCCGTAAATGTAGCGCAAGCTGATCAGCACGCGCTTGTTGGTCGGGATGTTCACACCGGCAATACGGGCCAAGCCAATAACTCCTCACTATCCCAAAGCCGTCCGGCGCTGCGGCCGAGGCTGAGATACTATGAACAGGCTCTGCTCGCTTTCGCGCTGGAAGCCCTCGAATAGAAAAGCCCGGCGCAAGCGCCCCAAGGCAAGACCGGGTGATATACGCAGCCGGCAGCGCAAGTCAATGCGCTGGTATCAACTTGTCGTGACTGTCCGCTTCGGCACCCTGGCCAGCACCGCCTCGATCTCCCGTGACACGGTGTCCACGTCCGCCATGCCGTCCAGGGTCACGAGCCGCCCGGTCTTGCTGTAATGCGGCAGGATCGGCGCCGTCTGGGTGTGGTAGGCGTCGAGCCGGGCGGCCACGGTCTCCCGCCGGTCGTCAGCGCGGCGGACGAACTCATGCCCGCCGCACACGTCGCAAGCGCCTTCCACGCGCGGCGTCTGGAAGCTGTCGTGGTAGCCCGCGCCGCACTTGGCACAGGTGAACCGCCCGGCGATCCGGTCCACCAGGGCGGTGTCGTCCACCTTCAACTCGATCACCGCGTCGATGCGGGTGCCGGCGTGGTCCAGCATCACGTCCAAGGCATCGGCCTGGGGCACCGTGCGCGGGAAGCCGTCCAGGATGAACCCGCGCGCCGCATCGGGCTGCTGGATGCGTTTCTCCAGCATGGCGATGATCAGGTCGTCCGAAACGAGCTGCCCGGACTCCATAACCGCCTTGGCGCGCTGCCCGATCTCGCTGCCGGCTTTGACCTCGGCGCGCAGCATGTCGCCGGTCGAGATTTGCGCGATGCCGTGGCGCTGCTCCAACCGCTTCGCCTGGGTGCCCTTGCCGGCGCCGGGCGGACCCAACAGGATCAGGTTCATCGGGCGCGGCCCTTCACCCGCGACTTGCGGATCAGGCCCTCATACTGGTGGGCCAGCAAGTGCGACTGGATCTGCGTCACCGTATCCATGGTCACGGACACGATGATCATCAGGCTAGTGCCGCCGAAGTAGAACGGCACGCCGTAGCGGCTGATGAGGATCTCCGGCAGCATGCACACGACGCAGAGATACAGCGCGCCCACCGTCGTCAGCCGGGCGAGGATGCGGTCGAAGTAGTCCGCCGTGTTGGAGCCGGGGCGGACGCCCGGGATGAACCCGCCGTACTTCTTGAGGTTGTCCGCGGTTTCCTGCGGATTGAACACCACCGCCGTGTAGAAGTACGAGAAGAAGATGATCATGGCGGCATAGGCAAGCATGTACAGCGGCTCGCCATGGCCCAGCCGCTGCCCGATCCAGGCCAGCCAGGAATTGGAATTGTTCTGCGAGAACCCGGCGATGGTCGCCGGGATCAGCAGGATGGAGCTCGCGAAGATCGGCGGGATCACCCCGGCCGTGTTCACCTTGAGCGGCATGTGCGTGCTGTCGCCGCCGAACATGCGCTGCCCGACCTGGCGCTTCGGATACTGGATGTTCACCCGGCGCTGCGCCCGTTCCATGAACACCACGAAGGCGATCACCGCGACGGCGATCACCATGAAGGCCAGGATGAACACCGGGGACAAGGCGCCGGTCCGCCCGAGTTCCAGCAGGTTGGCCAAGGCGTGCGGCAGGTTGGCGACGATGCCGGCGAAGATGATGAGGCTGGTGCCGTTGCCGACGCCCCGCGCCGTGATCTGCTCGCCCAGCCACATCAGGAACATCGTCCCGCCGACCAATGTGATGACGCAGGACGCGCGGAAGAACAGGCCGGGGTCGATCACGGCGGAGCCGAAGTTGCCGTGCATCGACTCCAGCCCGACCGCGATCCCATAGGACTGCACCAGGGCGATCAGCACCGTCAGGTAGCGGGTGTACTGGTTCAGCTTCTTGCGCCCGCTT
>CAXTUO010000536.1:0-3493 GCA_964247175.1 uncultured Acetobacteraceae bacterium
GTTCCGCGCTGCCGCCGGGCACGCCGCCGGCGGCGGCCGAGGCCTGGCGGGGCTGGCTGGCCCGGAACGGCCACGATGCCGCCGACTGCACGGCGTGCCTCGCCGCCGCGCCCGTGGGGCTCGAACTTGAGCTGACCGGCCCGGTGGGCGAGCGGAACCTTTATCAAACGGTGCCGCGCGGCCGGGTGTTGTGCTGGGCGCCGGACCTCCCGGGCGCGCTGCGCCAGGTGAGCGCGGCGCTCGCCACGGGCAACCGGGCGCTTGTCGCACGGATCACGATCCCCGACCTGCCGCCGTCGCTGACGCAGTGGATCGAGCCGGCCGGCGCGGATGCCCCGTGCGACGCCGTGCTGTTCGACGGGCCGGAGCCGGCGCTGCTGGCGCTGCTGCGCCGTTTGGCGGAGCAGGACGGGCCGATCGTGCCGGTTTACGTCGCCCGCCCGGACTACCCGCTGGACGGCTTGGTGCAGGAACGGTCGATCAGCATCAACACGGCGGCGGCCGGGGGCAATGCCAACCTTATGGCGATCGGCTGAATGCTGATCCCAATCACCGCTGGCATCGCCTTCGACCCGCGCGAGGTCGAGGAAAGCTTCGTCCGCGCGTCCGGACCCGGCGGGCAGAACGTCAACAAGGTGTCATCCGCGGTGCAGGTCCGCCTGGACCTCCGCCGCCCCGGCACCCTGCCCGCGGCGCTGCGGGAGCGCGCCGAAGCGTTGGGAGGCCGCCGGGTGACAGCGGACGGCGTGCTGGTCATCACCGCGCAGCGCCACCGGTCGCAGGACCGCAACCGCCAAGACGCGCTGGACCGCATCGTGGCGCTGCTGCGGGAAGCGGCGATCCGGCCGGTCGTGCGGCGTGACACGGTGCCGACCAAGGCGGCCCGGCGGCGGCGCACCGACGCCAAGGTGCTGCGGGGTGCGGTCAAGCGGCTCCGCGCGACGCCGGTGGGGGACTGAGGCCTTAACGCAGCGAGTCGAAGCCGAGGAAGCCCGCCTGCGGGTTCGGCGCGCCGCCGTCGCCGCGGAACAGCCGAGGCGCTTGCGGCGCCTTGTCGGCAGCGGGGCGGGCGGCCACCTGCGACCGCTGGGTGCGCTCGGCCCGGGCGGCGGCCGCGCGCTCCGCCCGGCTTGGCGGCTTCGGCGCGGCGGCGGCTTCGGCGGGACGGCTCGTGCTGAACCCAGAGCTGCCGCGCAGCGACAGCAGCAGGAAGGAGATCTCGTTGCGCCCCAGATCGACCGACAGCTCAAGCGGCGTCAGCCCCAGCACGTTGGTCCCCTGCAGGTCGGCGCCGCGGGAAATGGCGTCGCGCGCGCCGGGCAGGTCGCCGCGGTTGACGGCGTCGAACAGCGCTTCCGTGGGCGGCATGTCGGTTGGAACGCCGCGCGCCGGGGCGACGGCGGTCGGCTCGGCCCGGGACCCCGGCAGGGCCGGCGGCGGCTCCGGCCCGCGGGGAGCCTTTTCGGGCTTGGCGGCCTGGCCGGGCCTGTAGCCCGGGGTCTGTATGCCCGCAGGGTTTGCCGACTGGGCCCAGGCCGACGGCGCCTGCAAGGCGGCGAGGGCCATGGTGAGGATGGGGATGCTGCGATTCATGGCGCGAGCATAGCCTAGATGCGGTTTAGCCACCAAAACCCCGTATTGAGGTAGGCCGCATAGCCGACCCAAAGCGCGTAGGGCAGCATCAGAACCGCGGCCACGGGCTGCAGCGGCACGAAGCGGCGGATGGCCAGCAGGATCGACGCCAGCAGCAGGGCGATGACGACCAGGCTCAGCCCCGGCCTGTGCAGGCCGAAGAACGCGGGGGACCACAGCGAGTTGGCCAGCAACTGCCAGCCCCAGCATCGCAGGGCGGCCCGCTTGCGCTCCGCGCCCACGTCGATGCGCCGCCACACGAGCCAGGCCGCGACGCCCATCAAGGGGTAGAGCGCGGTCCAGACCGGGGCGAAGGCCCAGGCCGGCGGCGTACCCGGCGGCGCGGTCAGCGACCAGTACCAGGCGGGCGTGCTCCCGGCCGTGATGGCGCCGTTGGCGGCCCACACCAGCAGGGACAGCCCGACAAAGCCGATCAGCGCCAGCAGGCTGCCGCGCGCCGCACGGCGGGAAGGAGGTTCATAAGTCTGGAAGACACGGCCCTCCGTCGTTCTGGACCTATGTAGGCACCCCGCGCCGGTCTGCAAACCTCAACCCGAGCCTTCCCGCCGCCACGCCAGCAGCACCAGCCCAAGCAGCAAGGGCAGCGCCGCCCAGGGCGGCAGCAGCGGGATGGCGTTGACCCCGGTCACAATGTGATCGTGCCGCCGCACCAGCCCGACCCAGCCGGCGCCCGACGCTTCCCGCCCCGGCTCGACACGCCGCAGGTCGGGCGTGCCGCCGGCGATAAAGTGGACGCCGCCGCCGGACGCATGGGCCGCCGCCGTGAGCATCGTCCCGGTGGCCCGCAAGTCAGCGATCTCCCGGGGATTGGCGTTGACGGTGGCGGCGAAGGTGGTGCGGGTGCCGTCCGAAACCTGCCAAACGCCCAGATCCGCGGCGGGCAGCTCCGCCGTGCCGCGGCCCGGCCCGTCCGGGCGCAACGGCAGCCGGGTCACGGCGCCGGCCGGGGAGGTCACGGAAACCTCGCCCAGCGGACCGTCCCCGACCGAGCGGCGCTCGATCAGCAGGCGCCCGTCCTCGATGCGCGCCCGCAGCGCCTCCTCTTCCAGCGCCGGCTCCTTCATCAGCCAGTGCGCGATGCGGCGCAGCAATTCCGCCTGCGGCCCGCCGCCCTGGTGCCCGCGGGACCACAGCCAGATCTGGTCCGACAGCAGCAGCGCCACCCGGCCCTGCTCCACGTGGTCCAGCAGCAGCAGCGGCCCGCCATCGGCGGCGTCCATCAAGTCCTGCCCCCCTGGGGACGCCACATCGACCCGGCGATACCACGACCCCCACCCCGGCTCGACGCCGGGTGCACGCCAGCCCGGCAGGCCCTCCGTCACCGGATGGCGGCTGCCGAGCGCCGTGACCTGCGGGCGGAACCCGCCTTCCGTCACGCCGGCGCCGGTCAGGCTGGGCCGCCCCGGCAGCACGCTGCCCAAGGGCGTCGCGGACAGGCTGGCGGGGCTGGCGAACTCCGGCCCGGCGCTCAGCAACAAGCCGCCGCCGCTCCGCACGTAGTCGGCGATGTTGCGCAGGTAGGTGGGCGGCAGGATGCCGCGGTTCTGGAAGCGGTCCAGGATGATGAGGTCGAAGTCGCGGATCTTGACCTGGAACAGCTCCCGAACGGGAAAGGCGATCAGCGCCAGTTCATTGAGCGGGGTCATGTCGTCGCGCTCGGGCGGGCGCAGGATGGTGAAATGCACCAGGTCCACCGCCGGGTCGGCCTTTAGCAGGCGGCGCCAGGTGCGCTCCCCGGCATGCGGCTCGCCGGACACCAGCAGCACGCGCAGCCGGTCCCGCACGCCGTTGATCTCGACCACGGCGCGGTTGTTGAGGTCGGACACCTCGCCCGGCAGCG
>CAXTUO010000537.1:0-3493 GCA_964247175.1 uncultured Acetobacteraceae bacterium
GGGCGGCACCGAGGGATGCGGCGGCGGCAAGCGCCGTGAGCCGTCCGGGGCGGGCCGCACCCCGCAACCGAGGCCGGAGCATCAGAAGTGGTACTCCTTGGTGTCCGCGCTGCCCTGGAACACCTGGACCTTGGACGGGGCGCTGCGGGCTGCGTTGCTGCCGAGCGCGGGGGACACGTCGCCGGCCCAGGTGACGCCCGCGCCCACCGGACGGCTGACGGGGGACGTGACGGGGGCGCCCGGCGCCGGAACGGCGGGCGAGGATGCGGCCTGGACCGCGCCGCCCGTGCGCCGGTCGGCCGACAGCACCGACAGCGACAGCTTGCCGATCCGCCCCGCAACCAGCACACGCTCCACCTGCGGCGCGGTGACTTCCAGCGTCGCGGTGCGGTCGGTGCGGTTGGCGGCGGAAGCGGCGCCGTCCGGCGACTGGCCCTGCACGATCTGCTGGTCCATGGCGATCACCCGCGCGTCACTCAGCACGGTTTCGGCCGCCACCCGGTGCCCGGCCCCAAGCGTCGGGTCATCCATCGACTGGGTCAGGATCAGGTCCACGCGGTCGCCCGGCCAGATCAGCCCGGCGGTGCCGCTCACCGCGTCCACCGCCACCGTGACCGCGCGCATGTCCGGGGCCAGCACGGCGGCCAGGAAGCCGTGGTCGCCGGGGTGGACCACGTCGGCAGGCAGGATCGGCTGGCCCTCGCCCAGGCTGCGGCGGATCAGGGCGCCGGTCAGGCTGCCGCGGCTTTGCGGAGTGTCCACGCTGGCGCCGGTCGGCATGTCGGCGCGGACGATTTCCTGCGCCGCGAAATCCTCGGGCTTGATGAGCGACCCGGCCCGCAGCGAACGGGCGGTGACGAGCATGGCGACTTTCGCCACCACCGGAGGCGCATCGGCCGCGGCGACTGGGGGCGGCGACGGGGTGAGCAGCGTCCATGCCACCAGGCCACCGCCGATGACCCCGACCGCCAGCATTGCGTAAAGCGCGAAGCGGAGCAGCATGGCCGTCCTATCCGTTGAAGAGAACCAGCAGCGCGCCGGCGGCGATGGCGGACGCGTACGGCATGGGGCTGCGGCCGTGGATGCGGCGGCGCTCTTCCCATAGGATGCCGCGCAGCCGCCCAGGCGGGCAGGCGGTTCCCGGCGCCCCCAGCACCCGGCCCAGCGCCAGGTAAAGCGCCGCCAGCGCGCCGCCCGCGAGCGCTACGTCCAGCAGCATCACCCCTGAAAGGCCCGGCGGCGCTAGCACCCCGCAGGCGGCCAGCAGCTTCACGTCGCCGCCGCCCATCCAGCCGCGCCGCCAGCAGAACCCGGCGCCGAGCAGGATCAGGGTGCAGGCCACCAGGCCCGGCATCAGGCCGCCGTCCAGCGCCCTGATGCTGATACCGAGTGCCAGGAGCGCCGCGGACATCCAGTTGGGGATCGTGCGGAACGCGATGTCGTTCAGCACGGCCCCCAGCAGGATGGCGGTGCTCAGGGCTACCAGGACCGGGTGTGCAAGCATCGGAAGCTTATCCCAGGACTGGCAGGGATTACCTGAAGCCGGCCAGTTACTTGGTTACGGTACCTCCGCTGAAGTGGCCGGAGATGCCGTTGAACGTCGAGCTGAGGTTGGTGCCGAGCGTGCTGACTGCCGTGATGATCACGACGGCGATCAATGCGGCGATCAGGCCGTACTCAAGCGCGGTCACGCCCTCTTCGTCCCGCTTCAGCGCCACCAGCGTGTTCAGGTACTGCAACATGTCGTTCAAGCCTTCTGCTGACAAACTCGTCCGCATAAAGCAACGAACCGCGAAAGGATGCCAGAAGTTTATTGTTGCTGAACGGTAAAGAACTGTTAAGGTGATGGAACCCTCAGCAAGATGCCGCGTGAATCACCGCCACCTCGTCTGCGTAGATCCGGCACCAATGCGGCAGGGCGTCCAGCAGACCGACCGCAGGCCGGTTCCGCTCAAGGATGGCCCAGCGTATCCCGTAGTCGCTGAGCAACGCCTCCAGCGCCGCCTTGTCGGACATGATGGCCAGGCGGTAGCGCTGCATGAAGGCGTCGCCATACATGTCGGCCCGGCCGTCAATAAGCGGCCGGACATGGGAATAGATCAGGTAGCCGCCGTAGTTGTAGTCGTTGAACACCGGCTGCGCCGCGAGCGCCGGGGGCACGTGGGCAAGCGCCGTGACGGGCGCCGTGATGCCGTCCACCCGCACGACCGGCAGCAGGAGCCGCAGCGCCGCCAGCCCGGCCATGACCGCCAGGCCCCCCGCACGCCACCGGCGGGCGTCCCAGCCCGGCCGCTCCGCCGGCAAAGCCGCGCCCAACGGCCCAGCCACCAGGAACGGCGCGATCACGCCGACCAGCATCTGATGGCGCGCGTGGTGCAGGGACAGGTGAAGGAGCGCCAGCAGCAGCAGCAGGCGCACCGGCGGCAGGCGTGCCCCGCGGGTCAGCGCCACGTAAAGCCCGGCGGCCATCACCAGCTCCAGCGGCTGGAGCGTGTCGAAATAGGTCGGCTGCCATTCGGTGAGCATGGACAGCTCGGTCATCCCCATGAGCTGGAAGGGGAACAGCAGCCCGGCCAGACCATGCGGCGTCAGGGTGGCGGCGGTTGTCGCGGCGAGCAGGAACCCGCCCCAACGCGCCAAAATCCTGCGCCACGCCGCCGGCTCCGCCAACGCCGCTTCCAGCGCCAGCGGCGCCACCAGGAACAGCCCGAGGACGAAGCTGCCATGCAGGTTGGCCCACAGGCACATGACCGGCAACAAGCGCCAGGGCGGCGCCTGCACCTTGTCCCGCGCGATGAACAGCCCGGCGACCCAGGCCTCCAGAACCGGCAAGGCCAGGATGTGCGGACGTGCCAGCAGGTTGGACGCGATGCAGGAGGCGGCGAGCAGCAGCAGCAGCAGGCTCGCACCCGCCGGCAGCCAGCGCCCGAGGTGGCGGGCCAGTTGGAACATGGCGAGCGCCGCTGCCAGCGCGGTGAGCACGAGCACGCCGCTCCATCCCGCCACGCGGAACGACGCCGCCATCAGGACCTCCGACAGCCACTCATGCGCCACCCAAGGCTGGCCTGCGAAGCTGAAGGAGAAAGGGTCCGTGTGCGGCACCGTCCGGTGCGCGATGATCCATTCGCCGGCAGTCAGGTGCCAGAAGGTGTCGCCGTCATTGAGCACCGCCGGGGCAAACAGGGTCAGCGCGAGCATCGCGACCGCCGCGACCCAGGGGGGGCTGACGGCCGGGATGTGCAGCGTTCTTGACTGAGAGATTGACTGCTGGAGCATCCCGGCAGCTTACAAGTTACGATTCCGCATCGTAAGGTGGGTCAGAGCGGAATATAGGACGATATCGTTAAGAAATCATTGAAACCGCGACCTGGGGCGCCGGGTTCCCTCACTCGCCGGGCTGCTGGACAGGACCGAGCAGGCTCTCCGCCCGGCCCAGGCCCGCCGTCCCCGCATCCCGCGCCGGTGCAAAGGGATGCCGGAGCTGCCCGATGAA
>CAXTUO010000538.1:0-3488 GCA_964247175.1 uncultured Acetobacteraceae bacterium
TCCTCGGCCGAGGAGATGGCGCGCGCCACGCCGGAAGCAGCGCTGCGCCATCCCGTGTGGTCGATGGGCGCCAAGATCAGCATCGACTCGGCGACCATGATGAACAAGGGGCTGGAACTCATCGAGGCCGCCCGGCTGTTCGCGATGGAGGAGCACGACATCGGCGTGCTGGTGCACCCGCAGTCGGTGGTCCATGGCCTCGTGCATTTCCGCGACGGCAGCGTGCTGGCGCAGATGGGGGCGCCCGACATGCGCGTGCCCATCGCGCACGCCCTGGCCTGGCCGGCGCGGCTGCCCACCGAGTCGCCGCGGCTGGACCTGGCCGCGCTCGGCACGCTGGAGTTCTCTGCCCCCGACCCGGTGCGTTTCCCGGCGCTGCGGCTGGCGCGGGATGCCTTGCGGGCGGGGGGCGGCGCACCCACAATCCTGTCCGCGGCCAACGAGGTGGCGGTCGAGGCGTTCCTGGGCCGACGCCTGGGCTTCACCGCCATCGCGACCCTTGTGGAGGCCGTGCTGGAACGGCTTGGCTCCCAGGCCGCGGACAGCTTGGATGCGGTGCTGGCCTTGGACGCATCCGCCCGGCGTGCCGCCCACCAGATCGCCGCCGCGAAGGCGGCCTGAGGACCATTCCGCCATGATCGTCCCCGACTTCTTCCGCAGCGTCGCCGCCTTCGTCGTCGTGCTCGGCGTCTTGGTGTTCGTGCATGAGCTTGGCCATTACCTGGCGGCGCGCTGGCGCGGGGTGCATGTCGAGGCGTTCTCCATCGGGTTCGGCCGGTCGATCGCCAGTTGGACCGATAGGCTGGGCACCGTGTGGAAGCTGGCCTGGCTGCCGCTCGGCGGCTACGTGAAGCTGCACGGCCAGGAGCGCCCGGAGGACGTGGCGCCCGCCGTGCGGGCAAGCTGGCTGCCGGGCCGGACCTTTCACGAGAAGCCGGTGCTGTCGCGGGCCATCGTGGTGGCGGCGGGGCCGGTCGCCAACTTCCTGCTGGCGGCGCTGCTGTTCGCCGGGCTGTTCGCGACCGTGGGCCGTCCGGTCACGGTGCCGGTGATCGGCGAGGTGGTGGCGGACGGCGCGGCGGCCAAGGCGGGGCTGCAGGCCGGCGACCGAGTCGAGGCCATCGACGGCACGGCCGTCGCGCGCTTCGAGGACATCCAGCGTATCGTGTCCGCGAACCCGGACCGGGAACTGAGCCTGCGCATCCTGCGCGACGGGCAGGAGCAGACGGTGGCGGTGCTGGCCGGCGGGCGGGACGCCGGAGGCGGGCGCCGGGTCGGCCTGCTGGGCGTGCGCGGCGGCGGGACGGAGTTCACCAAGCTGAACCCGCTGCAGGCGGTGGGCGCCGGAGTGGCGCAGACCTGGGACGTGACGGTGCAGACCGTGGCCGGGCTGGGCCAGATGCTGAGCGGGGCGCGCGGCACGGAGGAGCTGGGCGGCCCGCTGCGGATTGCCCAGCTTTCGGGGCAGGTGGCGCAGCTCGGCGTGTCGAGCCTGATCAGCTTCATCGCGGTGCTGTCGGTGAACCTCGGGTTGATCAACCTGTTCCCGATCCCGATCCTGGATGGCGGGCACCTGCTGTTCTATTTGGCTGAGGCGGTGCGCGGCCGGCCGTTGCCGCCGCGGGCGCAGGAATACGGCTACCGGGCGGGTTTCGCCGTGCTGGCCTGCTTGTTCGTGTTTGCCACCTGGAACGACCTGACCCATCTGGGCCTGTTCCGCTGGGTCAGCGGGCTGATCGGCTGACACAGCCGCGGGGAGCGGCGGAGCGGTTCCCACCAAAGGGTTATCGGGCGATTTGCGAGGCCTGTCTTCACAGGCCTTGGCGATGGGCGGCGCAGCGACTACAACGCCGGAACCGTTGCCATGGCGACCGCGTCCAACGTGCCCGCCCCCTGGAGGACCTGCCTGTTGTCCCAAAGACGCGCCGCGCTGTTTGCGACCGCTTGCCTGTTGCCGTTGCTGGTGAGCCAGGCGGGGGTCGCGCAGGTCCGGCGCGCCACCCGTGCCGCCGCAGTCCAGCGTACGACGCCGCCCGCCCGCGTCGCTCCTGGCGGCGCCATCTCCGCCATCAAGGTGGAAGGCAACCAGCGGATCGAGGAAGGGACGATCCGCTCCTACATGCTGGTCCAGCCCGGCGATCCCTTCGACCCCGAGCGCATCGACCGCAGCCTCAAGACGCTGTTCGCCACCGGCCTGTTCCAGGACGTGAGCCTGCGCCGGGACGGGGATACCCTGGTCGTGAAGCTGCAGGAGAACCCGATCGTCAACCGGATCGCATTCGAGGGCAACCGCAAGCTGAATGACGAGCAGCTGCGCGGCGAGCTGCAACTGCGCGCCCGCGCCGTGTTCACGCCGCAACTGGCGCAGGCGGACCGCCAGCGGCTGCTTGACCTGTATGCAAGGCGCGGCCGATTTGCCGCGACCGTGACGCCCAAGGTGATCCGGCTTGACCAGAACCGGGTCGATGTGGTGTTCGAGATCAACGAGGGTGACACGACGCTGGTCAGCCGCATCGCCTTTGTCGGCAACCACGCCTTCGGCGAGAACCGGCTGCGCGAGGTGATCAACAGCCGGGAGCAGGCGTTCTACCGCATCCTTTCCTCCAGCGACCAGTACGACCCGGAGAAGATCAACTTCGACAAGGAACTGCTGCGGCGCTTCTACCTGAAAAACGGCTTCGCCGACTTCGAGGTGCGCGACGCGACGGCCGAGCTGTCGCCGGACCGCCGCGCGTTCTTCGTCACCTTCACGATCAGCGAGGGAGAACGCTACACGGTCGGCCAGGTCAGCATCGACAGCAAGCTGCGCAACCTGAAGGGCGAGGAGCTGACGCCGCTGCTGCAGATCGCGTCCGGCGATACCTACGACGGCGACATCGTCGAGCGCACGACCCAGGCGATCCAGGACGCGGTGCAGAACCGCGGCTACGCCTTTGTCGATGTGAAGCCGCGCATCGCCCGCGACCGCGCCAAGAAGACGGTCGATCTGGTGTTCGACGTGACGGAAGGGCCGCGGGTCTATGTCGAGCGGATCGACATTTCCGGCAACACGCGCACCAAGGACAAGGTGATCCGGCGCGAGTTCCGGCTGGCGGAGGGGGATGCGTTCAACGCCGCCACGGTGCGCCGGTCGCGGCAGCGCCTGCAGGACCTCGGCTATTTCAACAGCGCGACGATCACGCCGTCTCCGGGCAGCGCCGCGGACCGTGCGGTGCTGAACACCGTGGTGGACGAGAAGGCGACCGGCGAGCTGACGCTGGGCGGCGGGTTCTCGACCGATGCGGGCGCCCTGGTCAACGTGGGGCTGCGGGAGCGCAACCTGGTCGGCACCGGCATCGACGCCAGCATCAACGGCGTCCTGGCGCAGCGGCGCAGCCAGTTGGACCTGTCGATCACCGACCCCTACTTCCTGGACCGCAACCTGGTGGCCGGGATCGACCTGTTCGACGTGAACAACAACAACCAGGACATCGCGGCGTACAACGAGT
>CAXTUO010000539.1:0-3471 GCA_964247175.1 uncultured Acetobacteraceae bacterium
CCGATGGCGTTGGTGACGATGGCGACCGCCTCGTGCCGCGGCGGGCGGGCGCGGGTCAGGGTTTCGGCCGCGCCCAGCAGGTCCGCCAAGCGGCGCACCCGGATCACGCCGGCGCGGCGCAGGGCGGCGTCGAACACCACGTCCTGCCGGCCCGTCGGGTCGTGCAGCCGTCCGCCGGGGTGGATCGCGACCACGGGACGCAGCCGTGCCGCGGCGCGTGCGGCGGACATGAACCGCCGGCGGTCCTTGATGCCGCGGATGTCCAGCAGGATCGCGCCGGTGCCGGGGTCACGGGACAGCCAGTCGAGCACCAGGCCGAAGCCGACGTCGGCGCTGCCGCCAATGCCGACCACGTGGCTGAAGCCGACGCCGTTCGGCTCGGCCCAATCCAGCACCGCCCGGCACAGCCCCGCGGATTGCGACACAAGCGCCACCCGGCCGCGCTGCGGCTGCAGGTGCGCGCCCGAAGCGTTGAGGCCAAGCGCCGGGACGACGATCCCGAAGGAGGACGGCCCGAGCACCCGCACCCCGGACGCCCGCCCGGCCGCCAGCAGGCCGGGCGCCGGGACCAGGCAAACGGCAGCGAAGGTGCCGCGCGCCGCAAGCGCCCCGAGCGCCGGGGCCACGCCCTCCGGCTCGGTCGCGATCACGCCCAGGCTGGGCGCCACCGGAAGCGCCGCGATGTCCGGGTAGGCGAACACCCCGCTGACCGCGCCCAGCCCCTGTTCCACCGGAAGCACCGCGCCGCGGAACCCGGCACCGAGCATGTTCCGCATGGCGGTCCCGCCCAGCTCGGTGCCGGCGCCGACGATGGCGACGGATTCGGGGCGGAACAGGTTCTCGAGGTGGAAGCGGCCGGGCTGCAGGCGGGGGATCAGTGCCATGAAGTCTCCATGATGCGGTGCAACATCATGGGGCCGGGCCGGTTGCCTCGTCAGGCCCGCACAGCGGCTGCCGAAGCCCGGCGACGGCTACAGCGGGCGCTTGATCAGCGCCGCGATCTCCCCCACGACGCCGCGGCGGAACATCAGCACGCAGGCGACGAAGATGACGCCCTGCGTCACCGTGACCCAGGAGCCGTAGCCGGCGAGCGCGTTCTCCGTCCATTGGATGATGCTTGCGCCGACCACGGGGCCGAAGATGGTGCCCATGCCGCCCAGGAGGTTCATCAGCACGACCTCCCCGGACTGGGCGTAGTTCACGTCCGTCAGCGTCGCGATGCCGAACACCAGCGCCTTGGTGCCGCCCGCGATGCCGGCGATGAAGGTGCTGAGCACGAAGGCGATCAGCTTGTAGTCATCGGTGCGGTAGCCGAGAGAGGTGGCCCGCGGCTCGTTCTCGCGGATCGCCTTCAGCACCTGGCCGAACGGCGAATGCACGACGCGGTGGATCAGCAGGAAGAAGAACAGGAATACCACTGCGACGACGGCGTACATCGCAAGGTCGTCGCGCAAGGGGAACAGGCCGAACAGGCTGCCGCGGGGCACCTGCTGGATGCCGTCCTCGCCCCCGGTGAACGGCGCCTGCAGGCAGAAGAAATAGTTCATCTGCGCCAGCGCCAGGGTGATCATCGCGAAGTACAGCCCCTGCCGCCGGATGGCGAGCGCGCCGAACACGCAGCCGAGCGCGCCGCCGGTCAACCCGCCCAGCAGGATCGCGATCTCCGGCGTGATCCCCCAATGCCGGGCGGTCCAGGCGGACACGTAGCTGCCCATGCCGAAGTAGGCGGCATGGCCGAAGCTCAGCAGGCCCACGAAGCCGATCAGCAGGTTGAAGGCGCAGGCGAACAGCGCGAAGCACAGCACCTTCATCAGGAACACCGGGTAGATCCAGAGCGGCGCCACCACGATGACCGCCAGCAGCAGCAGGAACGCCACCGCCTGCGCGCTGCTGAACCCCAGGATGCTGAACGGGCGCGGGGCCGCCGTCCGCGGCAGGACCGTCGTGGTGCCCATGCTACGCCGCCTTTCCGAACAGCCCGGCCGGCCGGGCGAGGAGGACGATGACCATGACGACGAAGATCACCGTCGCCGAGGCCTGCGGATAGAACACCTTGGTGAGGCCCTCGACGATGCCGAGGCCGAAGCCGGTGACGATGCTGCCGAGGATGCTGCCCATGCCGCCGATCACCACCACGGCGAACACGGTGATGATGAAGTTGGACCCCATGTTCGGGTTCACCGAGTAGATCGGCGCCGCGAGCACGCCTGCGAACGCCGCCAGCGCCACGCCGCCGGCATAGGTCAGGCTGATCATCCGCGGCACGTTCACGCCGAAGGCTTGCACCAGGCTGGGGTTCTCCGTCGCCGCGCGGAGGCGCGCGCCGAGCTGGGTGCGCTCGATCACGAACCAGGTCAGCAGGCACATGCCGGCCGCCGCGACGACGACCCACAGCCGGTACTTCGGCATGAACATGAAGCCGAGGTCCACCGGGCCGGACAAGGCCTGCGGGATGCGGTACGGCATGCCGGAGCTGCCGAAGGCGTTGCGCGCCAGGCCCTCGATGATCAGCGCCATGCCGAAGGTCAGCAGCAGGCCGTAAAGGTGGTCGAGGTTGTAAAGCCGGCGGATGACGGTCCGCTCCAGCAGCAGCCCGAACGCGCCGACGACCAGCGGCGCCACGATCAGCGCCGGCCAGTAGCCGAGCGTCAGCCAGTCCGGCACCGAAAGGCTGGGCGAGATCATCGCCAGCCAGGTGTTCGGCATCAGCATCATCCACGCCGCGAACGCGCCCATCATGAACAGCGCGCCATGGGCGAAGTTGATGATGTTCAACATGCCGAAGATCACGGCGAGGCCGAGCGACAGCAGCGCGTAGAACGCCCCGTTGATCAGCCCGAGCGACAGCTGGCCGAACAGCAGCGGGCCGGGAACGCCGAGGATGCTGATCACGTCCGCACCAGCGGGCACCCGCCCTCGGCGAGCGGCTTCCAGGCCTGGTCGGCGGGCGTCATGACCACGACCTTGAGGTAGTCCCAGGGTCCCCGGCTTTCGGCCGGCGTCTTCACCTGGAACAGGAAGGACGGGATGATCGCCAGCCCGTCCTCGCGGATGCGGGCGGCGCCGAACGCGTCGTCCGCGGTCGGCATCGCCTTCATGCGGGCGACGGCCGCCGCGCCGCTGGCTTGCGCCGCCGCCACGCCCATGTCCTTCGCCGCCTTGAGGTAGTGCAGCGCCCCGGCGTAGCACCCGGCGTTGTCCATGTTCGGACGCGCCGTGGGATACAGCGCCTTGTACCGCTCGCTGAAGCCGCGGGTGCGGTCGTTCAGGTCCCAGTAGAAGGACTCCGTCATGTACAGGCCCTGCGCCACCTCAAGGCCGAGGCCGTGCACGTCGGACAGGTACATGAGGAGGGCCGCGACCTTCATCTGCCGGGTCAGCCCGAACTCGGCCGCCTGCTTGATCGAGTTGATCGTGTCCGTGCCGGCGTTGGCGAGGCCCAGCACCTTGGCGCCGCTGGCCTGGGCGGAA
>CAXTUO010000540.1:0-3463 GCA_964247175.1 uncultured Acetobacteraceae bacterium
TGTGCTGGCCGCTGACGCTGGCCAGCCGGCGGCTTGAAGTCCGGCTCGCCCGCGCCTACCAACCACTAGCCGTGAAGAATTAAGCCGGCGCAGCCCGGCCCAGGGGAGGACAGTGAATGCGGCTTCGGATCAGCCATGTGATCATCGCGCTGGCGGCGCTGTTGATCGGTTTCCTGCTCGGTCTCCCGCACGCCCGGGCGCAAACGGTGGACGAGATCGTCGGCCGCGGCACCGTCAACATCGGCGTGCTGATCGACCTGCCGCCCTACGGCCTGCTGAACGACAAGCAGGAGCCGGACGGCTATGACATCGAGGTGGCCCGGCTGCTCGCCAAGTACATGGGCGTGAAGGCCAACCTGGTGCAGTTGACCGGGCCGAACCGCATCCCGTTCCTGGTCACCAACAAGGTGGACCTGATCGTCGCGACCTTCGGCATCACGCCCGAACGAGCCAAGCAGGTCATGTTCAGCATCCCCTACAGCGCCATCGAGAACACGGTATATGGCCCCAAGGACAAGGCAATCAGCAAGATCGACGACCTGAAGGGCCTGCGCATCGGCGTGCCGCGCGGCACGGTGCAGGACGTGATCCTGACGGGCGCCTTGGGCGGCAGCGCCCGCATGCTGCGCTTCGACGACACGCCCAGCACCTATCAGGCCCTGCTGACCGGCCAGGTGGACGCCATGGCGGAAACGGGCATCACCTTCGACGGCGTGATGAAGCAGAATCCCGGGGCGAACATCGACAAGAAGTTCATCCTGCTGCGCCAGCCGAACGGCGTCACCATGCGGGCCAACCAGTTCAACCTGCACCAGTGGGTCAACACGTTCATCTATTACGTCAAGAACAACGGCGAGCTCGACGCGCTGCATCGCAAGTGGTTCGGCACGCCGTTCCCTGACCTGCCGGTGTTCTGAGCGGCCTAGCGGCGCTCGTAGATCCCGATCACCCGGCCCTGCGCGATCAAGTGCGGGCGGATCGTCCGCAGCAGCATCGCGCGGCCCGGCGGATAAGCGAACTGCGGGCGCGCATCCAGGGCGAAGACCTGGAAGGCGTAGCGGTGCGGCCCATGACCCGGCGGCGGCGACGGCGCCGTCCAGCCCGGCCGGCCCAGCGCGTTGCGCCCGCAAGCCCAGCCGCCCGGCATCGTCCCGGATACCCGCAACGGGATCTCGCCCTCCGCGAACTCGGTCTTGTCCGGCGGAATGGAATGCACGATCAGGTGGACCAGCGGCCGGGGCAGCGGGATGTCCGCGTCCTCCACCAGCAGCACCGCGGATTGGGTCTGCGCCGGCAGCCCCTCCCAGCGCAAAGGCGGGCTGAGGTTCTCGCCGTCCTGGGTGAACCGCACCGGCATCGGCTCGCCATCGGCGAAGGCGGGGCTGCTGACCTTGAGGGCGTAGCCCAGGAAACCCGAGTACTTGCTGCTGGACAGCATGGCCACGCCGGGCCGAACCGGCCGCAACGCTTCACCCAAGGAGTGCATCACCGACGTCAGCATTCTTTGATCCCCAATCTGATACCAGCTTCCAATGCATTGGCTGGCCTCCGGTTCGCCCGCTCGCGCACGGATTGCAGCCGGGGTGTCCGCAGCGTCACGGAGCGCGGGCGAAATGCTCCGACACCTCGGCCAGGACCACGCCGAGCTTGCGGATGGTGGTGCGGTTCAGCATCGACCCGTCGTCGAGCAGGTACCACCATTGATCCATCGTGACGTTCCTCAAGGGGTTGCCCGGCGACGTGGCCAGGGTCCAAGTCCAATGGAACGCCCGGCCGGCCGCCTCGCCCACCGCCGTGCCGACCATGTCGTTGGCCGTCGCCTCGTAGCGGCCCTGCCCGGCGCGGCGCATCTGCCAGGTCCGCGTCACCGGCGCGTCCTGGCCGATGGACAGCCTTTGCGTCATGCGCAGCGTGCCGTCGCCCGCTTCTCCCACGCAATCCGTTTGCACGATGCGGGTCGGTTGCCCGGCGCGGTCTTCCAGGACCCCCCAGGAAGCGACATGGCCGGTGAAGAACCGGATGGGATCGATGGCTGGCGCCGTGGAGCGGAAATCGCCCACCGGCAACGCCTCGCCGCAGCCGAGCAGCCCCATGGCCAACGCCAACGCCGCCCAACGCATGCGCAATTCCCAAAAAGAAAGGGGGAGGCCAACGCCTCCCCCCTGTCTCAGCCATGGACAGCCGCTTACTTGCGCGGCGTGTTCATGCCGCTTGTCGTGGCGCCCGGGGTCGAGTTTGACGTGGTGCCACCCGTGCCCAGGCTGCCGGATGACGACGTGCCCGTGGTCGTCGTGGTGGGGCCGGTCGTCGTGGTGGCCGCGCCCGGCACGGTCTTGGCACTGTCCTCGACCTCGACCTTGGTGCTGCGGACGGTGTCGCGCACGGTCTCGGTCCGGTCGGACGCTTCCTTGCGGATGCCGATCTCCTCGACGACCCGCGCCTCCTTGCCGACGACCGCTTCCTCGCTGGTGGCCCGCGCCTCGATGGTACGCTCCTGGAAGGCCGCGGCATCGGTGCCGGTCACGGGACGGTCCACCGCGTGGCGCTCCACCGTGACCCGCTCCTCGTGCAGGCGCACCTGCTCCTCCACCGGGCGCTCCACGACGTAGCTGCGCACGCGCACGGCGCCGCCGGCAACCTCGCGCTTGCCGACCCGCAGCCGTTCCTCCATCACCTTGATCGTTTCGGCATCCCCGGCGCGCGCCGTGGTGCCGGTCAATGGGGCGGCGGTCGTCGTGGTGGCAGCCGTCCTAGTGCCGGTCGTGGCTGCACCGGCTGTCGCCGCGCCCATCACTGCCGCGCCGCCGGTGGCAGCCGTGCTGGCCATGTTCGTGCCGGTGGTCGTCGTGGTCGCGCTGCCCGGCGTGTAGTTGTAGCCCGACTGGCGCCACTCCTCGAGCTTCGCGTCGAAGTCGAGCGGGTTTGTGCTTTCCAGCACCTGGATGATCTGGTTGCGGTTACTCGTCGCGTTCGGCGTCACCACGACCATGGCATGGCCGGCGCCCACCGCATGGCTGTAGGCATGGGCGTCTTCGTCCGGCACGAACAGGCTCTTGATCGAGCCCCACAGGCCCTGGTTGCCGGCCTCGTAGTCAACGCCGCCGGCCATCTGGTCCGCGCCCTTGTCCATCACCTGAACGGCGCCGCTGTCCACGCCGGCCGCAAGCAGCTTCTCGCGCGCCGCGTCGGCATGGGCGCGGGTGTCATACAGTGCGACGATCTGGTTGTCATGCAGCGACGGATCATACAGCCCGGTCTCATGCGCAGCGCCTTGGTTCAGGCTGGCCGAGCCCGGCTCGTTCATAAAGGAACCACTCATTTCGGCATCTCCTTCGATGTTGTTGCTTCGGACGGCTTCCGCCCGGTTTGCTCGATCTCGACATGCTCGGTGCGCAGGCGCACCTTGTACTGCTCGGTCCGTTCGCTGGACTGCTTGCGGATGTGCAGCTCCTCCTTGAGGACC
>CAXTUO010000541.1:0-3457 GCA_964247175.1 uncultured Acetobacteraceae bacterium
GCCAACAGCAGCGGCCAGGTCGGGCGCAACTACATGCGGCACATGACCGGCAACGTGTACGGCATCTTCGAGAAGCCGGTGCACATGTACCGCGGCACCACCATGGCCGGCATCATCCGCGATGAGTCGCGGCACGACCCGAAGCGCGGCTTCGTCGGCGGCTACGAGATGGAGACCGTCTCCCTCGGCATCCCGTTCATGGCGGCGTTCATGGACCCCGGCGCCTGGGGCCGTTCCTTCACCAGCGCCATGGACGGCTACAGCAACATGGCCGGCATGTGGCTGATCGGCGAGGACATGCCGCGGGAAACCAACCGCATCACGCTCGACCCCACGGTCAAGGACAAGCTCGGCATGCCGGTCGCCAGCGTGCACTTCGACGACCACCCGAACGACATCGCCATGCGGGCGCACGCGGTGCAGCAAGGCTCCGCCGTGTACTCCGCCGTGGGCGCCACCCGGCTGATCCCCACGCCGCCCTACCCGAGCACGCACAACATGGGCACCAACCGGATGAGCGAGAAGCCGCGGGACGGCGTGATCAACAAGTTCGGGCAGACCCACGACATCAAGAACCTGTTCGTGTCGGACGGCAGCCAGTTCACCAGCGGGGCCGCCTGCAACCCCACGCTGACCATCGTCTCGCTCGCCATCCGCCAGGCGGACAACATGGCGAGGATGATGCAGCAGCGCGAGATCTGACCGGCCGGCCGTTACTTCCGGACGCCGCTGTCCAGGCCCTTGGTGTCGCCAGGGACCGCGGTGGCCGGGGTTTCGGTCTTGCCGATCACGCTCTGGCCGGCGGCGTCGCGCAAGGCCCGGTCCCCGGCGGTGTCCCCGTTGGGCGTGCCGGGCGGCACCGTGCCCAACGGCACGTCGGGCCGGCTGACGCTGGGTCCCACGTCGCCGCCGCCGTTGCTGCGGGGCGCGGGCGCCTGCGCGAACAGGACGGCGGGGTAAAGCAGCACTGCCGCCATGGTTAATGCTCGCATCGTGTCCTCCTGTTTCTTGGTCGTTCAAGGTGTTCAACGGGCGTGCCGCCGTTCGGTTTAGCGGCTCCCGGCATTGGGCGCTGCAACTGTGGCAGGGCTGTCGGTCACGCGCGATTGGATTGCGCGCTATGGATCGGCGTGCCTAAGCTGCGCCGCTCCGATGGTTGCGAAGGAATTGCAAAGGAATGCCCATGAAAACGATCATCACCGGCCTCGCCCTCGCCGCCGCGCTGTCCGGCGTGGCAAGGGCGCAGGAAGCGCCGGTCACCATCACGCGCGGCACGATCAGCAGCGTCACCGGCCAGATGCTGGAAGCCAAATCGCGCAACGGCCAGACTGTCCCGGTCACGCTGACGGACAAGACAAAGGTGCTGGTTGCGGAAACGGCAAGCCTCGCGGACGTGAAGCCCAACTCCTACGTCGGCATCGCCGCCGCCCCTTTGCCGGACGGCACGATCAAGGCGCTGGAAGTCACGATCTTCGACGAGAGCCTGCGCGGGAGCGGCGACGGCCACTACGGCTGGGACCTGCCGGGCAGCACCACCATGACCAACGGGGCGGTCGGCAGCGTGCAGACGACCAGCGGGCGCACCATGGTCATCGACTACAAGGGCGGCAGCAAGACCGTCGTGGTGCCGGACGACGTCCCCGTGGTGACGGTCAAGCCCGCCGACAGCACCGTGCTGAAGCCCGGCGCCCGCGTCGTGGTGTTCAGCCCCAAGGGCGCCGCGAGCATCACCGCCAACGCCTTGGTCGCCGGGGCGAACGGCACCGTCCCGCCGATGTAGGGAGGGCCGGAGCATAGCATGGGCGCCGCCCGGCCTGTTCAAGCCTCTCTTGTGGTGGTCCATCCCCTCGTGGTGCGGGTCACGCATTGGCTCAACGCCGTCGCCATCACCTGCCTGGTGATGAGCGGCTGGAAGATCTACAACGCCAGCCCGCTGTTCGGCTTCAGCTTCCCGGGCTGGGCGACGCTCGGCGGCTGGCTGGGCGGCGCGATTGCCTGGCATCTGGCGGCGATGTGGCTGCTGATCGCGAACGGCCTGGTTTACCTGGGCTACGGCCTGGCCGGGCGGCACTTCATGCGCAGTTTCCTCCCCATCGGCCCGCGCGAGGTTTGGCGGGACCTGAAGGAGGCGCTGTCCTTCCGCCTGGTCCACAGGCTCGGCGCCTACAACGCCGTGCAGCGGCTGCTGTATGTCGTGGTCGTGCTGCTGGTCGTGGCGGCGGCGGTGTCCGGCTTCGGCCTGTGGAAGCCCGTGCAGCTTCAGGGCCTGGTTGGCCTGCTCGGCGGTTACGAGTTGGCCCGGCGCATCCATTTCGCCGCCATGGCGGGGATCGTCGGCTTCACCGCCATCCACCTGGCGCTGGTCGCCATCGTCCCCAGCACGCTGTGGGCGATGATCACGGGCCGTGCCCGGGTCGAGATATCCGCCGGGGAGGCCGCGCCGTGAGGTCCATCGACAGCAAGGTCCTGGCTCCCGAACTGCGGCGGCTGGAGCGGCGCCTGCTCCTGCGTTCGGGCTTGTCGCTCGGCGCGCTGACCATGCTGACCGGCTGCAACCTTTCGGACGGGGACGCGGTGGACCGGGCGCTGTGGGCGGTGTCGCGGTTCAACGACCGGGTGCAGGCCTGGCTGTTCGACCCGAACCGCCTCGCCCCCACCTACCCGGCAAGCGAGATCACCGACCCCTTCCCGTTCAACGCCTACTACCCCGAGGACAACGCTCCCGAGGTGGACGGCGACGCCTGGAAACTGGAAGTCTCCGGCCTGATCGAGGACCGGACGCCCTGGACGCTGGCCCGGCTGCGCGCCATGCCGCAAGCCAGCCAGATCACCCGGCACATCTGCATCGAGGGCTGGAGCGCCGTCGGCGAATGGTCCGGCGTGCCGTTCCGCGCCTTCCTGGAGCGCGTCGGGGCGGACACCCGCGCGCGCTACGTCGGCTTCAAGTGCGCCGACCGCTACTACAGCAGCATCGACATGGCGACGGCGCTGCATCCGCAGACGATCCTCGCCACCGACTTCCGCGGCGCCCCACTGCCGGACAAGTACGGCTTCCCGGTCAAGCTGCGGGTGCCGACCAAGCTCGGGTTCAAGAACCCCAAGCACATCGCCGCCCTGTTCGTCACCAACGATTATCCTGGCGGCTGGTGGGAGGATCAGGGCTATAACTGGTTCAGCGGTTCATAGGGTTCACGGCGGCAGCAGTGCAGCAACGGGCAACGGCGACGATCGACCT
The DNA here is from genome assembly GCA_964247175.1 of uncultured Acetobacteraceae bacterium. Classification (GTDB taxonomy): domain Bacteria; phylum Pseudomonadota; class Alphaproteobacteria; order Acetobacterales; family Acetobacteraceae; genus CAHJXG01. Next base: position 3,236 of record CAXTUO010000541.1, read on the forward strand.
CGACCTGGCATCGCAGTTCTGTTTCGCGCTGTACTCCACGACCTTGGCCCTGGGCAAGATCTATGCCCCGATCCTCGCGGACCTGCGGCTGACCTATCCGCAGTACCTGGTCATGCTCGTGCTGTGGCAGGAGGACGGGCTGACGGTGCGGGCGCTCGGCGAGCAACTGCACCTGAACTCCGGCACGCTGACGCCGATGCTGAAGCGCATGGAGCAGGCCGG
>CAXTUO010000542.1:0-3439 GCA_964247175.1 uncultured Acetobacteraceae bacterium
CAGCCCCGCGCCACGATCCCGACCCCACCACCCCGGAACCCAATAAGAGCCTTAACGAATTAGCAACAAGACTGTTTTAATGTCAGCATCGTAGACAAACTCCATCAACCGCTCCAGCGGAGATCATGTGCTCGACATCGTGAATCGACGCCTCTCCATAGCTTGCCGCGTCGGCATTCTTAGCATTCTGTTTGCGGTACCGGCTATGGTGGCAACTGGTCTGTTCGTGGCGCAGAGCTGGAAAGAAATCCGCTTTGCCCGCAATGAGTCCGCTGGCACGCAGCTCATCCAGATCGCCTGGCCTCTGCTTACCGTAGACTCGCAGCAACCAATACCGCCCGAGCTGAAGGAAGCGGCCGTCGCCTTCGGAGCCCGCTCCGCGATCACCGATTTTGCACAAGCGGCGTCACAGGACGACCGCCTCCAAACCGGGGCCGCCCTGATCATCGCCCTGGCCGACGGGTCCCAACTTACTTTGGACCCAGACCTCGACAGCTTCTACGCGCAGGATGCCGCCACGGTTCGCCTGCCTGCCCTGCTTACGGCGCTGGACGGCTTGCGCCACGCGGCGGCCAAGCTCGACACCGACCATGAGACCGGCACCATCGCCCTCAATCGGCTCAGCGAGGCGGCGGAGGCCGCAAGCACGTCGTTGACTGCTGCGATCAAGGGCAACGCGCCGGGTCTGACACGTCAGGCGTTATCCGTCCGCCTCGCTGAGTTGGATGCTGCCGTGAACGGCCTGACGACGCAGGCGTGGCTGAAGCAGGGAGAGTCGGCAAACCGTCTCGACTTCGCTCTCCCGGCGCTCCAGACCGAAATCGACCTGACCTGGCGCGCCACCGCCGATGAACTATCTCGACTGCTTCAGGTGCGCCTTGAAGGACTGTTGCTGAAGCTGTGGATCGGGCTGGCGCTCTGCGCCGGCACCCTGGTCGTTGCTGCCGCACTGGCCGCCACCATCGCCGTCGGGCTGTCGCGCCGGATCACGTCGCAGGTCGCCGCAATGGAAAGGCTGGCCGCCAACGACACCTCGGCCCACATCCCTTATGCGGATGACCGGAACGAGACCGGACGGATCGCTGCGGCCCTTATGGTGTTCAGGGATGGCCTGATCGAGCGCAACCGGCTGCAAGCCGACGCGGCGCGGCAGAGCACCCGGTTCCAGGCGGCGCTCGACAACATGACGCAGGGTCTCTGCCTGTTTGACACCGAGCGGCGGCTGGTGGTGCATAACCGGCGCTACGCCGACATGTTCGGCCTATCCAACCCCGCCGCCGGGCCCGCCGGCTTGCTGCCCGGCTTGGACGTCGCTGGGACGTTCGTGGCAGCGGATGCGACGCAGCGCGGTGAGAGCACCCACAAGCTGCCGGACGACCGTGTGATCCAGGTCTCGCAGGAGGCGATCGCGGGTCAGGGGTGGGTTGCCACTTATGAGGATGTCACCGAGCGCCGGCGGTCCCAGCAGCGGCTCTGGCACATGGCGCGCCACGACGCTTTGACGGGCCTGCCAAACCGCGTCATGTTTCGTGAGCACCTAGATGGCGTGTTGGCGGGCGCGGCGCACGACCCCTGCGCCGCCCTTCTTTATCTTGATCTCGACGGTTTCAAGGCCGTCAACGACACGCTCGGCCACCCTGTGGGTGATGAGCTGCTGCAGGCGGTTGCGCATCGGCTCCGGGAAAACACGCGGGAGGACGACATGGTCGCCCGGCTCGGCGGCGACGAGTTCGCCATCACCCAGGCCGATGCCAGGCAGCTCGGTGAGGTAGAACTTACGTCGCAACGACTAGTGGCGGCGCTGCGGATGCCGTTCGAGATTCAGGGCAGGTGGATCGAGATCGGCGCCAGCATCGGAGTCGTCCTGGCTGACGGCAAATCGTCAAGCCCGGACGAGCTGCTTCGCAACGCCGACATCGCGCTGTATCGCGCAAAGGCCGAGGGGTGCGGCACATGGCGTTTCTTCCATCGCGAAATGGACCAAGAAATCCAGTGTCGCCGTCAGATGGAGTCGGATCTGCGGCGGGCGGTCGCCGACGAGCAGTTCGAAGTGCACTACCAGCCGCTGATCGACGCGCACACGCGGGTGCTCAAGGGGTTCGAGGCGTTGATGCGTTGGCGCCACCCGGAGCGGGGCATGGTGCCGCCCGCCGACTTCATTCCCCTGGCCGAGGAGATCGGCCTGATCAAGGTGATGGGGTTGTGGATATTGAACCGGGCTTGCGCCGACGCCGCCCGCTGGCCGGAGCACATCAAGGTGGCCGTCAACCTGTCTCCCATCCAGTTTGTCGGCGGCCACCTCGCGCATGAGATCGAGATGGCGCTTGCTGCTTCCGGACTGGGGGCGAGCCGGCTTGAGCTGGAGATCACCGAATCCGTGTTGCTCCAGCAGAACGACACGACGCTGGGCGTGCTGCATCGGTTGCGCGACATGGGCGTGCGCATCTCGATGGACGATTTCGGCACTGGCTACTCAAGCCTGAGCTACCTGCGCCGTTTTCCGTTCCACAAAATCAAGATCGATCAGTCGTTCATCCGTAACTTGTCCGTGGAGGACGGAAGCGTCGAAATCGTCCGCGCCGTGGTCAGCCTGGGCAAAGCGTTGGGAATGGAGGTTCTGGCCGAGGGGGTTGAGACAACGAGGCAACTCGACATACTTCAGGTCGAGGGGTGCGACGAGCTGCAAGGCTACCTGTTCAGCAAGCCCCGTCCGTTGGCGGAGGTGCCAGGCATCATTAGTAATAGCTACTTGTAGCTCGACTCGTATCAGGTCGTCCGGCAAGCGGTTGCTTGCAGTTGTAGTAGCGGATCCAATTCGAAAGCCCGGCGCGCAGCTCCGAGCCGGTCTCGAATGCGTGCAGGTAGATGCACTCATACTTCAGGCTGCGCCAGAGCCGCTCGATGAAGACATTGTCCATCCAGCGATCCCGCCCGTCCATGGAGATCCGCACGCCTGCTTGCTGCAGCACGCCGGTGAACCGTGGCGAGGTGAATTGGCTGCCTTGGTCGGAGTTGAAGATTTCGGGCCGACCAAACCGCGCCAAAGCCTCCTGCAACGCCTCCACGCAGAACTCCACATCCATCGTGTTCGACACCCGCCAGGACAGCACCTTTCTGGTCGCCCAGTCCATCACCGCGACCAGGTAGAGAAAGCCGCGCCGCATAGGGATGTAGGTCAAGTCGGTGCACCAGACCTGGTTCGGCCGGTCGATCACCATCCCCCGCAGCAGATACGGCCAGATCCGGTGCTCCGGGCGCAAACCAAGTGGTTTCGCCGGGTTCGGCACCGTCGTGCGCGGGCGCTGATAGATCGGCACCAATCCCATGATGGCCATGAGACGCCGCACCCGCTTGCGGCCGACCTCGTGGCCATCGCGCCGGAGATGCCGGGCCATCTGGCGCGAGCCATACCAGGGCGTTTCCAGGAACTGCGCGTCGA
>CAXTUO010000543.1:0-3430 GCA_964247175.1 uncultured Acetobacteraceae bacterium
GTCACCCTGATCTCGACGCTGCCGTCGGACCGGCGCGTCCTGGGCCACGTGGTCTTCAACGACGCCGAGGGCGCGGAGGCCAGCCTCTACAACCCGGCAAACGGCCTGTTCTACGTCAACCTGCCCCAGATCGGCTCCGACCCCAACAACGGCGCGGTGTCCGTCATCGACCCGCTGAAGCTGGCCGAGATCACCCGTTTCCCGCTGACCGGGTGCAACGGCGCCGGGCTGGCCTTGGCGCCGGGGCAGAAGCTGCTGGTGGGCTGCTCGTTGGACAACGGTTCCCAGATCATCAGCGCGCTGGATGGAACCGTGCTGGCCGAGATCCCGCAGGTTTCAGGCTCCGACCAAGTCACCTACAACCCCGGCGACGGGAACTTCTACCTTGCGGCCCGGACCAACCCGGCGGAAAACGGCGGCCCGTCCCTCGGCATCATCAACGCCGCGACGAACGCGTTCGTCGCGAACGTGCCGACGGACGCAAGCGCGCACGCCGTCTCGGCCGACCGCCGGACGAACCACATCTTCGTCCCGAGCGGCCCGCTCGCCGGAGACCCGGCCTGCGCGTCCGGCTGCGTGGGCGTTTATGCCGCAGGGGAGCAGGCAAGCACGCGAGGGGGCAACCTGGCGAAGCTGATCGAGGGTCTCACGGCGAAGTAGGAACCGTCTGGAAGGGCCGCCGTTTCCTGCCAGCCAGTGCAGGAGTACCGACGATGACGGTTATTGATCGCGGCGCATCGGGCCATGACCCGGTGCGCCGCACCCTTGTTCTGGGCGGCGGCCTGGCGGCGGGCATGGCCCTGTCCACCGCCGCCGCCGCCGCCGAAGGGCCGGGCACGCGCACCGACACCGACCCGCGCGAGCTGGCCGGCAATCCCATGCCGGAGCCGCCGGCGGAGCGTTCGGCCGGGCCGGTGCGCCCGGGCCGCGGCTCCGCCCTGGGCGGGAAGGTCGCGGTGGTCACGGGCGGGGCGCGCGGCATCGGCCGGGCCATCGCGGTGGAATACGCGGCGAACGGGGCGGACGTCGCGGTGCTCGACATCGCGGGACCCGTCAGCCCGGCATCCGACGCGAAGGCCGCGACGGCCGACGACATGGCGGAAACGCTGCGCCAAGTGCAAGCCTATGGCCGCCGCGCCCTGGCCATCCGTGCCGACATCCGCGACATCGCCGTCCTGCGCGCCGCGGCGGCCCAGGTGGAGCGCGAGCTTGGCCCCTATGACATCGTGGTGGCCAACGCCGCGATCCAGCGTTGGATGCCGCTGCTGGATATGCAGGACAGCGACTGGCGCGACGTGATCGACAACAACCTGAACGGCACCGCCAACACGGTGCGCGCCTTCGCCCCGGCCATGGCGGTGCGCAAGAAGGGCCGGCTGATCCTGGTGTCATCGATGCAGGGCAAGCACGGCACCAAGGATGGGTCGAGCTACTCGGCGTCCAAGTGGGGCATCCTGGGCCTGATGAAGTCGGCGGCTATGGAGCTGGGCCAATACGGCATCACCGTGAACGCCTTGATCCCCGGCCTGGTCGATACGCCGCTGACGCGCTACGAGAAGCGGTTCGTGGAAACGATGGCGGAGACCGGGCAGAAGCCGCCCGAGCATCCGACGCCGCAGCAGGCCTGGGATGTCCGGGCGCCCACGGTGCCGCTGCGCGTGGGCTGGCTGCAGCCGGACGACATCTCGCCCGTCGCGGTGTTCCTGGCGTCCGACGCTGCCGCCATGGTGACGGGTGCCGAGTACGAAGTCACCGGCGGCGACAGCGCGAAGGACGTGTAGCCGGCCCTCGGCCGCACGCCATCACAGGCTGCTTTGCCAGTTGAAGCCGAGGTTTTCCCAATAGCCGCCGGGGTAGGCGTTGGTGACCTCGATGGCGGTGATCCATTTCGGCTGCTTGAAGCCGAGCTTGGTGGAAGTGCGCAGGCGCAGCGGAAAGCCGAATGGGTCCGGCAGCGTCTCGCCCGCGTACTTGGTGGCGAGCAGGGTTTGCGGATGCAGCGCGGTCGCCATGTCGATGCTGCTCGGGTAGTCGTCGGCGGTCTTGAACGCGACGTACTTGGCCCGCGTGTCAGCGCCGATCCGCTCCAGGAACGCGCGCAGCGGCACGCCCGACCACTGGCCGATATAGTCCCAACCCTCGACGCAGATATGGCGGACAATCGTCTCGGCTTCGGGCAACCCGGCGATCTGCTGACGGGTCCAGGGACGCTTGTCCGCGATCAGGCCCGCGAGTTCGAGTCGCCAGGCGTTGCCGTCCACAGGTTTCAGATCCTGGATGTCGAAATAAGCGTTGAAGCGCGGCGGCTTGAGCACCATCGACGCCGGGTAGGTGGGCGCAAGCTTATTCGGATCGAACAGCAGCGCCTGCACCCGGTCGTTGAAGCGCGATACCGCCCGCAGCGCGGTCTGCACCGAGGCGTCGCTCGACACGTCGCAGCCGGTGAGCATGGTGAGCGCGCCAAGCGACAAGCCGCCGCGCAGCAGCCCGCGGCGCTGCAATCCGCGGATCAGCGGCTTGTGGTTGTCGAGGATCGCCGGGTCGGGCGCTTGGGCGGGGCGGAACAGCGACCTCATGGCCGCGCCGCCCGGGCCGGCACGCGGGGACCGCCGGTGAGCATCGCCCACAGCGTTTGCGGCACCAGGAGCGACAAGGCGACATGCACGGCCAGGAAACCGACGATGACCGCCATGCCGGTGAAATGGACGAGCCGCGCCGCCTGGAATCCGCCCAGCAACGCCGTCAGCCCGGAGAACTGCACCGGCTTCCAGATCGCCAGCCCGCTCGCCACCTGCGACGCCCCGGCCAGCATCACCACGATGTACAGCACTTTCTGCACAGCATTGTAGGTGGCCAGGTCCTCATGCGCGACGTGCAGGCGCAGCGTGTCGCGCACCGTTTGCACGAGGTCACGGAGGCGGATCGGCAGCAGCCGCTCGCGCAGCCGCCCGGTGAACGCGCCGTAAAGGAGGTAGGCGCCGCCGTTCAGCACGAGCAGCCACATGCCGGCGAAATGCCATTGCAGGCTCTCCGCCGCCCAGTTGCCGATGCGGAACGGCTTGCTGAAGTGCAGGGCGCTGAAGATCACGCTGTCGTTGTAGATGCCCCAGCCCGAGCCGATCATCACGACCATGGCGACGGCGTTGGTCCAGTGCATGACCCGCACCGGCCAAGGATGCAGGCGCCGCGCCGGGACGGGGGTTGCCGGGGCTGCGCCGAGACGGTTGGCTGCTGTGGCGTCCATGGGACCTCGCATGATCGAAGCCCCGACCCTAACACGTGCCGCGCTGCCCGGCGGTGAAACGTGGTTATCGACTGCATGACGGTCCGGCATGGCGTGGCCGTGATAGGCTCGGCGCCGCGTCGTCCATACCGAACCTGAGGCCCGCCATGCCGCCGATCCGTCCGCTTGCCGCTTGCCTGCTCGCCG
>CAXTUO010000544.1:0-3426 GCA_964247175.1 uncultured Acetobacteraceae bacterium
GTTCGCGGGCGCCGGGCTGGAGTACGGCTTGATGATCGGGCGGGAGGACTTGGCGGACAGCAGCCTGGACCACCGACGCTGGACGCTAGACCTCCATGCCGCGATGCCGGCGGTCGCGGAGTTCATGGAAAACCGGTAACGATCAACGCCATGCTGTCCGATTCGCTATTGATCGTCGCCTGCGTGTTGCTGGTCGTGCTGTGCCTGCTGGTTTTGGCGCTGCTGGTCCGCCGCCCTCCGGATTTGCAGCGTCTGCTGCTTCTGGCCGAGGGAGGGACCGCCGGGCAGCGGCAGGAGGCGGAAGCGACCCGCGCCCAGTTGGCCGAGGTGGAGCGCGCCCTGTCGGTCCGCGCGGAACAAGCCCGCCTTGAGATGCAGGCGACGCTCGGCACCCTGTCCACCAGCATGGCCCGCGACCAGGGCGACGCCCGCGCGCTGCTGGAAGCGAAGCTGCGGGAAATGAGCGAGCAGGCGGCAGTGCGCCTGGCCGCCATTCAGCGCAGCGTGACCGAGCAGCTGCACCAGGCGGTCGAGACGCAGATGCAGGGCAGCTTCCAGCGCGTCATCGACCAGTTCGCCCAGGTGCAGCGCGCCATGGGCGACGTGCAGGCGATGACGGCGCAGATCGGCGACCTGAAACGTATTTTCACCAACGTGAAAACCCGCGGCGCCTGGGGCGAGCTGCAGCTTCGCGCGCTGCTGGAGGACGTGCTGCCCGCGGGGGCCTGGCACGCCAATCGCAAGCTGCGGGAGGACAGCGACGACATCGTGGAGTTCGCCGTCATCATGCCGATGCGCGGCGCCGCCCGGCCGTTGCTGGCCATCGACGCCAAGTTCCCGGCCGAGGACTACGACCGCCTGCTGCTCGCCGCGGAGGCCGGGGACCTCGAAGGGGAGCGCGCCGCCCGCCGCCGGCTCGAAACCCGGCTGCGGCTGGAGGCCAAGACGATCAGCGGCAAGTATGTCAACCCGCCGACCACCGTGGATTTCGCGGTGATGTACCTGCCGACCGACGGGCTTTATGTCGAAGCAGCGCGGATGCCCGGCTTGATCGAGACGCTGAACCGCGAGCACCGCGTGCTGGTCATGGGGCCGAGCCTGGCGCCCGCGCTGCTGCGGACGATCCAGCTCGGCATGTTGACCCTGTCGCTGGAACAGAAGGCCGAGGAGATCCAGCGCCTGCTGGGCGCCACGCGGACGGAGATGGGCCGGATGGACGAGGTGCTCGACAAGCTGGCGAAGCAGGCGGGCACGTTCAGCAACACCATTGACGCGGCCCGGCGCCGCACCCGCGCCGTGGGCCGCCGCCTGCGCGGGGTGGAGGCACTGGAAGCGGCTCAGGCAGACGCCATGCTTGACCTTGAGGATGCCAACGAACAGGCCTGAAAACACTGAAGGCCCCAGGCGTGAACCCGGGGCCTTCACATTGTTCGACAGCCGAGGCCGCCGGACGATGGGGTTCAGCCAGCCAGAAGCCGATGGCTCAAGGCGGGCGTCCAGGTCACGGGGCGCAGCTGTAGCGTCAAACAATGAGACACTGGATCACCTCCTTTCATCAGGTTGAGCCGGGAACGTGGGGCCGGGCAGCCGTTTGTGCAAGCCTGGAAAACCGTCCTGCCTTGGGCCATTTTCCGGCAATGCCGAGCAATGACGCGATCCCGACGATTGAGGCCCCTTGGCGCGAGGTCGCCATGGTCTGCGGCAAGTGCAGCCGCAAGCTGCACGGCGGCTTCGGCAAAAAGGGCAAGCACGGCCTGGCCGAGGTGCTGAAGGACGCGCTGAAAGCCGCCGGGCGCCGGCGCGAGATGCGGGTGGTCGAGGTCGGCTGCCTTGGCCTGTGCCCCAAGCGCGCCGTGACCGCGGTGAGCAGCGCGCAGCCCGGCCAGGTGCTGGCTGTGCCGGGCGGCGCCGACGCCGCGCAGGTGCTGGCCCGGCTCAGCCCGGCGGCAGCATCAGTGCCGTAGCCCGCCCGCCTTCCACGAGGTGCGCCTGCAGCACGGCGTCCACGTCGGCGGGGCTGTCGATCCGGTACCAAACGCCCTCCGGATAGATCACCAGGCAGGGACCGAGTTCGCAGCGGTCCAAGCACCCGGCGGAGTTCACCCTCAGGTTGGCGATGCCCATTTCCTTCGCCCGCGCCTTCATGTAGTCCCGCAGCTTCTCCGATCCGCGGGCGGCGCAGGACCCGCGCTGGTGCCCGTCTGGCCGGCGGTTGGTGCAGACGAACAGGTGGGCGTCGAAATACGGCGGCGGATCGGTCGGCAGCGGGGCGCCCATCGAATGTTCCCTTAGAAATAGCGCAGGTTGAGACGGATGCGGCCTCCGCCGGCATCCAGGCGGAAGGCGGCGTCGGCGAAGGAGGGCGGCCCGAAGCGGAACGGCGCGTCATTGCTGAAGCCGATGCCCACGGTGGGCAGGCCGAAGAAGTTGCGGGTGATGTTCCCCACATCGGTCTCGTCCTGGTAGGCCTGCGCCGCCCAGGTGCCGGGCGGCACCTCCAGCGTGACCGTGACCTCGCCGGGCGCCGCCTTGCCCTGGCCGTGCCATTGGCAGGTCTCCTTGAGGAACGTGTCGGGGGAGCAGACGGCCACGCGGACATGGCCCTTGCCGCTGCGGACGTTGCCCACGACGACCTCCAGCCTCACCGCCTGCGCGCCGCCCGCCAGCATCGCCGCCAGCCCCGCTACTGCGCCGTATAGGCCCGGCCGCGCCAGGTGGCGGGCCGGCCGCGGGCGGCGCGGACCAGCGACCACCATTGCACGACCAGAAGCGCCGCGATGCCCAACGGGTGCAGCAGGGCGGACACCCAGGGCTGCCGGAACCGCGCCGCCAGGATCAGGCGGAACCCGACCGACGCCAGCAGGGCCAGCCCGGCCGTCCAGCCCGGCGCGGCCAGCATCAGCACGGCCGGCAGGACCTGCCCGCCCCCCAGGATCACCGTCCAGACCGGCAGCGCCCGGGGCTTCGCCATGCCCTCCGTCGCGTTCTTGCATAATCCCTCCCAGACCTGCGCGGCGTTGGCATACATGCGGCAGCGCGCGAAGCCGCTCGCGTCGAACAGCCGTGTCATCGATCCCGCCCGGCGGAAAGCGCGGGGCAGCATCAGCCCGTCATGCAGCGACGCCCGGATCGCCGCGTGACCGCCGGCACGCCCATAGGCGTCCCGCCGCACGATGAACAACTGCCCGCAGCCGGCGCCGAGTCCGACCGCCGGCAGGCGCAGCATGGCCGCAATGGGCAGATATCCCAACAGCAGGAAGTGGATCAGCGGGATCAGCAACTGCTCCGACCAAGTGACCGTCTCCTGTGCCGGAAAGCCGCTGGCCAGCCCCACGTCGTGCCGCTGCATCACCCCGGCCATCCGGCTCAAGGCGTCGGGCGCCAGCCGCACGTCGGCATCGACGAACACCATCAGCTCATGCCGGG
>CAXTUO010000545.1:0-3419 GCA_964247175.1 uncultured Acetobacteraceae bacterium
CATTTCCTCGCGATGATGGCGCGCGCGCCGCGCGCGGTTGATCTGCTGAGGAAATGGAGCCTGAGCGTCACCCGAAGTAGCGGTCAAGTGCCTCATTTCCTGGCCATGATGGTGCGCGCCCCGCGCGCGGTTGATCTGGTGGCGAATTTATCGGCCCCGCCACCATTGACCATCCATTAGGCGTGGAGGGGCCAAGAACGGTCGCAAGGGCAAGCTCGCCGGCCTCCAACGGCCCTGAACAAATGGCCAACTCTGGATTCGCCACCAGATGAACCGCGCGCAAGAGCGCGCACCATCATGGCGAGGAAATGGTGGCCTGCGTTGTCGGCTGACGGACAGCGCTCCACCTCTGCTTCCGGTGGCCGTTTGGAGGCCGATTGACACTAGGAGACCCAATCCTGTCCACCAGATCGGTCCGCGCTGTTTTCAGGCACCATCCTTTGTCGCCGCCACCCTTGGCGAGCACGATCAACAGTATCTGACTTTGCCTGCAGCGCAGCGGCCGCCACCCCGTCCACTCATGACAGGTGTTGGCCATGGATGTTTTCCTCGAACGTTGCGCCGGCTTGGATGTTCACCAGGCCAGCGTCGTCTGCTGCGTCCTGATCGGCGCGCCAGGGCGCAAGGCGCAGAAGCTGCTGCGCAGCTTCGGCACGACCACGCGCGAGCTGAAGGCACTGCGGGCGTGGCTGGCTGAGCACGGCGTCACCCACGTCGGCGTGGAGAGCACGGGGGTCTATTGGAAGCCGGTCTATGCCGTGCTGGAAGGGCACGTCGAGCTGATCGTCGGCAACGCCCACCACATCAAGAACGTACCGGGCCGCAAGACCGACGTGAAGGACGCCGAGTGGATCGCCCAGCTTGTGCGCCACGGCCTGGTGGCCAGCAGCTTCGTGCCCCCGCCCGCGATCCGCGACCTGCGCGAGATGGTGCGCCACCGGCGCACGCTGATCGAGACGCGGACGGCGGTGCGCAACCGGATGCTGAAGCTGCTTGAGGGCGCCAACATCAAGCTGTCCGGCGTGGCCAGCGACGTGTTCGGCGTGTCCGGCATGGCCATGCTGGAGGCGCTCGCCGCGGGCACGAGCGACGCCTCCGAGATGGCCGGCCTGGCGCGCGGGCGGATGCGGCGCAAGCACGCCGCCCTCGAAGCGGCGCTGGAGGGGCACATGCGCGAGCACCAGTGCTTTCTGCTCGGCATGCACCTGCGCAACCTGAAGGCGATCGGCCAGGACCTGGAGACCCTCGATGCTCGCATCGGGACCCAACTCGAGCCATACCGGGTGCAGCACCGGCTGCTGATGCAGATCCCCGGCGTGGACTGGGTCACAGCCGCTTCGATCATCGCCGAGATCGGCACCGACATGGACGTGTTCGCCAGCGCGCGGCGCCTGGCGGCCTGGGCCGGGGTCGCCCCGGGCAACCACGAGAGCGCCGGCAAGCCGAAGGGCGCCGGGACGCGCCGAGGCAACGTGTTCCTGAAGTCGGCGCTGTTCGCCGCAGCTTCGGCCGCGGTGCGGACCAAGGGCAGCTACTACCGGGACAAGTACAACCGCCTGCGTGCCCGCCGTGGCCCGGTGCGGGCGATCATGGCCGTCGCGCACAAGCTACTCATCGCCGCGTTCCACATGCTGAGCACGGGCGAGGCCTTCCGCGACCTCGGCGAGGGCTACCTCGACCAGGTCGCACGCAAGCGCTCGACGACCAAGCTGGTCCAGCGCCTGAGCAACCTGGGATATGACGTCATGCTGGTCCCGAAAGCGGCGTAGCCCGCCAGCCCGTCCGTCCAGGGTCTATTTCCTCAGCAGCAGTGTCCGAACCCCAGGTGTTGCGTCTGGTGTACTCGTCGTTTGACGAGATGGTACACCTTGGCCATGCCTGACGCCGCGTCCTGGCCCGTTCACGTATCAGGCATCAAGGGCAGAAACTCTGAACAGGAAGCCGGCCCGGCGTGCTACGCCGTGCCATCACTGGCCTCCCTTGGCAGCTGGTGCCTGAGAGAGTTGGCCCACCAAGCCGCGCGCTCCCGCCGTCCCGGTCGAGGAGCTGCCGGCATGAGTCTGACCTCCGTTCTGATCCTCGTCGTCGAGGACGAACCCATGATCCAGGAACTCCTCCAACTCGTGTTGGAGGATGGAGGGTTCGAGGTGACGACGGCCAGCAGCGGCGAGGACGCCTTCGCCAAGCTGGGCGCCGAACTCCCGGCCTTCCGGGCGCTGGTCACCGACGTGAACCTCGTCCGTGGCGGCCTGACGGGATGGGACGTAGGCAGGCGCGCCCGCCAACTGATGTCGGAGCTGCCCGTCATCTACATGACCGGCGCCGCCGCCCACGAGTGGCGCGTGCATGGCGTGCCCGACAGCCTGCTCCTGACCAAGCCCTTCGCCCCCGACCAGGTGATGGCGGCGCTGTCCCGAATGCTGAACGGGGCCGTGCCGGGCCAGCCGTGACCGGGAGCATCGTCCAGCTTCGGGCGCGCTGCGGCGCGACGGGCCGGGCCGTCCATGGCAGCCAGTCCGGCCAACCTTCGCCCTCCCCTGTAGCCAACCCTGCGACCCGGAGCGGGCGGTCAGGCCGGGCTTGCACAGGTTCTCCGGTCGCTTGGTCCCAAAGCACGGGTTCGATGTGCGGCGGACGTGCATCGTTTCACCCCATCATGTAACCGCCAAGCCGCCCAGGAACTGGCGAAGCAGTCCGGCAACACGCACCAAAGCGTGCTGCCGGAGAACCTGGTCGCCAACGCGGCGCCGTTCTGCTATACTTGCGCCATCGCTTGCCGACGTATCGGGCGCAAGCGGCTGAGAGACCCTGGGTGCTCCCGCCTTCGTGCGACGGAGTATGCCTGCATGGGTTTCGACACGCCCCCCTTCCGCAACGAGCTGCTGGCGGCCCTGCCGCTGGACGAGCTGGACCAGCTCCGCCCGAACCTGCACCCGGCCACCTTCGTCCTGCGCCAGGTGCTGCACGAGGTCGGCAGCCCCATAGACGACGTGTTCTTCCCGGAAAGCGGCCTCGTGTCGCTGACGGCCGACACCAGGGACACCGGCCTGGTCGAGGTCGGCATGACCGGCCGGGAGGGCTTCGTCGGCACGGCGGTGCCGCTGAACGCCAGGGCGCGCTCGGTCCACCAGGCCATCGTGCAGGTGCCCGGCGCCGGGCACCGGATGCGCGCCCCGGCGTTCCGCGACGCGCTCGCGGCCATGCCGGCGCTGCGCGACCGCTGCCTGCGCTACGTCCAGTTCGTGATGGCGCAAACCGCGCAATCCGCGGCCTGCAACGCCCGCCACGAGCTGCCGGAGCGCCTGGCGCGCTGGCTGCTGATGAGCCGCGACCGGACGGAATGCGACGACCTGCCGATGACCCAGGAGTTCCTGTCCTACATGCTGGGCGTGCGCCGGGCCGGGGTGTCCGTCGTCGCC
>CAXTUO010000546.1:0-3416 GCA_964247175.1 uncultured Acetobacteraceae bacterium
CCGACAGCTCCGCCCGGTAAGCCGTCTGCTGGAACTGCTGGCCCAGCGGCACATAGGGCACGTCGCGGAACGCCTGCACCTGAAGCTGCTCGGCCAGGCTACGCTGCGCCGCCGGGTCGGGTGCGCGAAGCCACTCGTCGCGCAGACGCTCGATTCCCGGGCTGTCCGGCCAGCCTGGCGCCGCCGCGCGGCCGTTGCCCCGCAGGAACGGGTGCCCCGCCGGCGTGGCGTGGTCCAGACCGGACCAGCTCGTTTGGAACACGCTCCAGCCGCCGCGATCCACCGGCTCGGTGCTGGTGCGGCGCTGCACCGCGCTGCCCCAGTCCATCGCCTGCGCGTCCAGGTTCAGGCCCAGGGTGCGGAACAGCTCCGCCGTCACCTCGGCCAGCGCGTTGGTGCTCGGGATGTCGGTCGGCACCAGCAGCGCGACGCGCTCCCCCTTGTAGCCGCTGTCCGCCACGGCCCGGCGGCTGCGGCCCAGATCGCGGGGGCCGGTCAGCGCCTCCATCCCGGCCGCGTTCGCCATCGGCGTGCCGGGGCAAAAATAGCCGACGCCGTCCGCCCATTGCCCGCGGTCCGGGCCGGACACCGCCTGCATGTACTCGGACTGCTGCACTGCGCCCAGCACCGCCCGGCGCAGGGCCGGGTTGTCGAACGGCGGCTGGAGCTGGTTGAACCGCATGGTCGCGATCACCCCGGTCGGGTCCTGCGTCCGCACCGCCAGGCGCCGGTCGGCGCGGAGCCGCCCCAGCAGGTCCGGGTTGGCGGCCAGCCACCAATCGACCTCGCCCCGCTGCAAGGCGGCGCTTGCCGTCGCGGCATCCGGGATGATGGCCCATTCCACCCGGTCGAACGCCGCACGCTTCGGCCCGGCGGTGCGGGACGGCTCGCCGCCCTCCCGCGGCACGTAGCCGTCGAACCGGGCATAGGCGACGCGGGCGCCGGGGACGCGCTCGTCTGGCAGGAAGCGGAACGGCCCGCTGCCGACCATCTCCAGCACCTGCTTGAACGGGTCAGTCGCGGCCAGGCGCGCGGGCATCATCACGCAGGGGCTGGGCGCGGTCTTGGCCAGCGCGTCCGGCAGCAGCGGGAACGGGGCGCGCAGGCGGAAAATGATCGTGCGGTCATCCTCGGCGAACAGCGCGTCGGTTGCGGCCAGCAGCGCCTGGCCGAAGGTGTCGCGCGCCCCCCAGCGGCGGATGCTGGCCACGCAGTCCCGCGCCAGCACCGGCTCGCCGTCATGGAAGCGCAGGCCAGGGCGGAGCAGGAGGCGCCAGCGCAGCCCGTCCGCCTCGACAGCTGCCGCTTCCAGCATCTGCGGCTGCGCGGCGTAGCCCGCGTCCTGGCCGAACAGGGTGTCAAACACCAGGAAAGCGTGATCGCGGGTCTGGTAGGCGGTGGTCCAGACCGGGTCCAGCACCGCCAGGTCCGCTTGCGGCACGAAGCGCAGCACCCGGGTCTCCGCCGCCCGGGCCAAGCGCGGCGTCGCGAGCGCCGCCAGGCCGGCCTGCACGAAATTGCGACGATCCATGCGATCCCCCCCTTGGTGGCGCTCCCCGCCGGACATAGCTTCGCCCAAGCGCCAGCCCGTTCCAATCCCGGGCGGTCCGCGCTATGGATGCGCATGGAAGATTCCGAAGATGGCCGGGACGGCGGGCCACCGCAGCGCCCGGAAAGCCTGTTGCCCTACGACACCTGGATCGAGGAGGCGCAACTCCAGGTCGTCGTGCGCGCGCTGGCCTATGTCGGGGCGGAAGGCATGCCGGGCGAGCACCACTTCTACATCAGCTTCCGCACCGACCGGCCCGGCGTTTCCATCCCGACCCGCCTGCTGGCGCAGTACCCGCACGAGATGACCATCGTGCTGCAACACCAGTTCTGGGACCTGCAGGTGGACGAGCCCGCCGGCTGGTTCAGCATCGGCTTGTCGTTCGGCGGCATCCCGACCACGCTGCAGGTGCCGTTCAAGGCCGTGACGGCGTTCGCCGACCCGCACGTGCAATTCGGCCTGCGTTTCCACCCGCCGGGTGACGAGGCCGCCAACGACGACCCCGCGGCCGCGTTGCCGGCCCCGGCCGAACCGGACCCCGCCCCGGCAGCCGAGCCGTCGGACGGCCGGCAGGTCGTGAGTCTCGACGCCTTCCGCCGGCGTCCGCCCACCAAGGAGTGATCACTGCGATGAACGCCCCCTTGCCGCCGGTACAGGCCCGGCCCGCCAATTTCCGCTATGCGCCGATGTTCCCGCTGGGCGACAGCGGCACGCCGTGGCGCAAGCTTGACGTCGCTGGGGTCACGACCAGCACCTGCGACGGCCAGACCGTGCTGCGCATCAAGCCGGAGGCGCTGACCGAGCTTGCGGTGCAAGCTTACCGCGACGTGTCGCATCTGCTGCGCCCCGCCCACCTGCGCCAGTTGCGCGCCATCCTCGACGACCCAGAGGCGTCGTCCAACGACCGCTTCGTGGCGCTCGACCTGCTGAAGAACGCAGGGATAGCGGCAGGCGGCGTGTTGCCGATGTGCCAGGACACCGGCACGGCGCTGGTGTTCGGCAAGAAGGGCCAGCGCGTTTGGGTGGAGGGCGACGAGGAGGAGGCGCTGTCCTACGGCGTGCACCGCTCCTACACCGAAAGCAACCTGCGCTACTCGCAGATGGCGCCGCTCTCCATGTTCGAGGAGCAGAACACCGGCAACAACCTGCCGGTGCAGTTCGACATCGCGGCGGCGCCGGGCGAGCATCACGCGGACGAGATGCTGCTGATGTTCATCGCCAAGGGCGGCGGGTCGGCGAACAAGACGTTCCTGTTCCAGGAAACCCGGGCCATCCTCAACCCGGCGAAGCTGCTGGACTACATCGGCACCCGCATCCGCACCCTCGGCACCTCGGCCTGCCCGCCGTACCACCTGTCGGTCGTGATCGGCGGTACCTCGGCGGAGTTGTGCCTCAAGACGGTGAAGCTCGCCTCCACCAAGTGGCTCGACGCGCTGCCGACGGCGGGGAGCCTCGCGGGCCATGCGTTCCGCGACCTCGACATGGAGCAGCAGGTGCTGGAGCTGACCCGCACCCTCGGCATCGGGGCGCAGTTCGGCGGCAAGTACTTCTGCCACGACGTGCGGGTGATCCGCCTGCCGCGGCACGGCGCCAGCCTGCCGGTCGGCATCGGCGTGTCGTGCAGCGCCGACCGGCAGATCCTCGCCAAGATCACTCCAGACGGCGTGTTCCTGGAGCAGTTGGAAACCGACCCCTCGCAGTACTTGCCCGAGGCGACAGACCATATCCTGGGCGGCGACGTGGTGCCGGTCGATCTCAACCAGCCGATGCCGGCGATCCGCCGGCAGCTTTCGGCCTATCCCGTCAAGACCCGGCTCGCGCTGACTGGCACCGTCGTGGTGGCGCGCGACATCGCCCATGCCAAGCT
>CAXTUO010000547.1:0-3412 GCA_964247175.1 uncultured Acetobacteraceae bacterium
TGGGCGGGTCGGGGTCGATCAACGGCCTGGTGTTCCTGCGCGGCTCGCCGCACGATTATGACCGCTGGGCGCAGGCCGGGGCGCGCGGCTGGTCGCATGAGGACGTGCTGCCCGCGTTCCGCCGCATCGAGCACTGGACCGGCGAGCCCGGCGCCACCCGCGGCATCGGCGGCCCGATCTCGGTCGGCGAGCCGCGCGGCCTTTCGCCCGGCGCCGCCGCCTTCATCAAGGCCTGCGAGGCCATGGGCTTCCCCCGCCACCGCGACATCAACGACGGCGCCATCGAGGGCGTGGCGCCCATCCAGATGAACGTCCGCCGCGGCCGCCGGAACAGCACGGCGCAGGCCTACCTCCGCCCGGCCCGCCGCCGCCCGAACCTGCGCGTCCTGACCGGCGTCACGGCGCAGCGCCTGCTGATCGAGGGCGGACGCGCCGTGGGCGCCGTGGTCCGCCGCACCGACGGTTCCACGGCCGAGATGCGGGCGCACCGGGAGGTCGTTGTCTGCGCCGGGGCGATTGCCACGCCGAAGCTCCTGATGCTGTCCGGCATCGGCGACGGCGACGCGCTGCGGGCGCTCGGCGTGCCCGTAACGCTGCATCGGCCCGGCGTCGGGCAGAACCTGCAGGACCATTTCATCAGCCGCTTCGGCTTCCGCACCCGCCCGGCCGGCACGCTGAACGAGATCACCGCGAGCCGGCTGCGCACCGCCGGCATGGCCGCCCGCTACGCGCTGCGCCGCAGCGGCCCCATGGCGGTGGGCGCGACCGAGGCCACGCTGTTCGCCCGCGTGACGCCCGGCGCGGAGGAAGCCGAGGTGCAGTTCCAGTTCATCAACTTCAGCCTCTCGCCCGGCGGCGGCTACGTGCTGCCGAAGCACCCGGGCTTCATGTTCAACTTCGGCCAGTGCCGCCCGGACAGCCGCGGCGCGCTTCTTCTCCGCAGCGCCGACCCGGACGACAAGCCGGTGATCCGCGCCAACTACCTTTCGGCGCCGGGCGACCAGCACGTGATGGTCGCGGCGGCACGGATCGCCCGCCGGCTGGGCCGCACCGCGCCGTTCAGCGGCCTGGTGCTGGAGGAACTGGCGCCGCCGCCGGAGGTCTCAACCGACGACGACCTGCTGGACTACATGCGCGGCTCCGGCACCACGGTGTACCATCCTTGCGGCACCTGCCGGATGGGCGGCGATGCCGGCGCCGTGACCGATCCTGAGCTGCGGGTGCGCGGGATCGCCGGGCTGCGGATCGCCGATGCGTCGGTGATGCCGCTGGTCCCGTCCAGCAACATACAACCCGCCGTCATGATGGTGGCGGAGCGCGCGGCCGACTTCATCCGGGTGCCCGGCTGACGGATGCCGCCGGGCGGCTTCGGGCACTCTCCGCCGTGACGAAGTTGTGCGCCAGCGCGTGATAGACACCCTCCGGGCAGACCAGCCGCGACGCCCCGTAGGCGGTCAGCGCGGTCAGCATCAGCGGCAGGATCAGGGCGTGGTCGTTCGTCATCTCGCCCACGATCACGAATGCCGTGATCGGCGCCTGCACCACGCCCGCGAAGTAGGCCACCATGCCAAGCACGACGAGCGCCGGCGCCGGCGCCCCCGGCAAAAGGGCCGCGACGTTGGCCCCCAATCCCGCCCCCACGGCGAGGGAGGGCGCGAAGATGCCGCCCGGGATGCCGCTGACCGAGGATGCCGCCGTCGCGAGCAGCTTCAGCACTCCGAACGTGGCGGGCAGCCCGGTGCCGTCCTGCACCAGCGCCCGCGCCTGCGCATACCCCGTGCCAAACGCCGCCCCGCCCGAAAGCAGGCCGCAGCCGGCCACCACGAGGCCGCACAGCGCCGCGAACGCGACCCGGCGGCGCTTGACCGCGCCGCCGAGCCGGCCGGGCAAACCGTGGCCGAACAGGATGAGCACGCGGCTGAACCCGCCGCCCAGCACGCCGCCGAGCACCCCGAGGATCGGCACCGCAAGCCACCCCTGCACCCCACCCAAAACGGCGTGCGACGTGCCGAAGTAGGCGTAGTCGCCTTGCAGCGCGAGCGAAGTCACCCCCGCCGCGATGACGGCGCCGAGGATCACGCCGCTTGTCCGTGCCTCAAAGGAGCGGCTCATCTCCTCGATGCCGAACACGATGCCGGCGAGCGGGGTGTTGAAGGCGGCCGCGACGCCCGCGCTGGCGCCCGCCAGGATCAGCCCGGGCTGCCGCCGCGGCGACAAGCGCCCCAGAGCGAACATGACGGACGCGCCCACCTGCACCGTCGGCCCCTCGCGCCCGATGGACGCGCCGCATAGCAGGCCGAGCAGGAGCAGGGCCACCTTGCCCAGTGCGGTCCTGATCGAGACCAACCGCTCCCGCGCCGCCGTCCCTTGGAGCTGCCGCGCCGCGATGGCCTGCGGGATGCCGCTGCCGCCGGAGTTGGGGACGTAGCGGTGGGCCAGCCAGCTCGATGCAGCAAAGCCCGCAGGCGTCAAAGCCAGCACGGCCAGCGGGTGCCATGCCAGCACCGCCTGGAACGCCGCCCCCACCCGGTCCGCGGCGAGGGCGAGCCCGACCGCCGCCAGGCCCACCGCGACCCCGCCCAGCACGAACAGCGCCCGGCGCTGCCAGCGCAATGACATCAGGCGGATGTGCCGTGCGCGCCGGGGATTGAGCCGCGGAAGGGAAAGGCCTCGCATGAAGCCATGAGTAGCCCATCGCGCCATCGGCAGGATAGGCTTCAGGCTGGCGCAGCAGCGGGCCATAGCGGCCAAGGTGTGCGGCAGGAATTGCGCGGCGTGGTGGAGCTGAGCGGGATCGAACCGCTGACCTCCTCATTGCGAATAAGAAAACTAGCTTTGCCAGGGTCCGCCAGGATGTGTAGCGGACCTGAGTAAAGCTGTGTTTTTGCTCAGCTATTCCTTGCACCTTCTGACAAAATCCGCCAAGGTCCGACACGGGACGCCAACTTATGGGGTCCGCTGCGGGTCCGCTGGCAGATAGCGGACCCGGACCTGAGCAGGAGCGGCAGGACATGGGGATAAAGCTGACGGAGCGGGCCATAGAGCGGCTTGCGTGCGAGCCGGGCAAGCGTGATCGACTGGTGTTCGACAGCGAGCAACGCGGCTTGGCCGTCCGCGTGGTGGCGTCCGGCAGCAAAACCTACCTAGCGCAGTACGTGACCGCCGGGCAGAAGCGCCGGGTGCCGTTGGGCAGCGTGGATGCAATCAGCCTGGCGGCAGCACGGGATGCCGCTCGCGCCGTCATGGGACAGGTAGCTCAAGGCGCGGACCCGGCCACCCAGCGAAAGGCCAAGGCGGAGAATGCCAAGGTTGAAGCCCAGCGTGAGCGCATGACGCTGGCCCGGCTGGTGGCGGATTGGGAGCGACTGCACCTGGCCCATCGCAGCGCACGTTACCGCAAGGATGCAACCGA
>CAXTUO010000548.1:0-3408 GCA_964247175.1 uncultured Acetobacteraceae bacterium
GACTTCGTGAAGGTGGCGGAGGCGTTCCATGGCGTTGGGCTGCGGGCGACGAGCGTCGACGACCTGGACCGGGTGATCCGGGAGATGATCGCCATCGACCGCCCGGTGATCGCCGACATCTGCGTCGATCAGAAGGAGAACTGCTTCCCGATGATCCCGTCCGGCGCCGCGCACAACGAGATGATCCTGGGGCCGGAGCACCAGGACCGCACCGCGGCGATCACCGACGAAGGGCTGATGCTGGTCTGATGCCGGAGGACTCCCCCCACCCCGCGACGCCGCCCACCTTTTCCGGTAAGGAGGCGGCGGCGCTGCCCCACCGCTCCGCCACCATCTCCGTCCTGGTGGACAACGAAAGCGGCGTGCTGGCCCGGGTCATCGGCCTGTTCGCCGGGCGCGGCTACAACATCGACAGCCTCACGGTCGCAAGCGTGGACGCGGGCGGCAGCCGTAGCCGCATCAACATCGTCACCAGCGGCACCGACATGGTGATCGAGCAGATCAAGGCGCAGCTCGCCCGCCTGGTGCCGGTGTACCGCATCGCCGAGCTGTCGCAGGAAGGCCCGCATTTGGCGCGGGAGCTGGCCATGGTGAAGGTCATCAGCGACGGCGCCAACCGGGCGGAGGCGCTGCGCCTCGCCGAAGCGTTCCGCGCCCGGGTGATCGACGCCACCGTGGAAAGCTTCGTGTTCGAGCTGACGGGCGGCACGCAGAAGCTGGACAGCTTCATCGAGCTGCTGCGCCCCATCGGCCTGGCGGAGGTCAGCCGCACCGGCGTTGCGGCCATCGCGCGCGGCACGCGGATGCTGTCGTCCCTGCACTAGCCAGCGGCGCCTAAGCCGCTAGAACGCACGCATTCACAGCCAAGGACCCCGACCCATGCCCATGCGCGTTTACTACGACCGCGACGCCGACGTGAACCTCATCAAGGGCAAGAAAGTCGCGATCATCGGCTACGGCAGCCAAGGCCACGCCCACGCCGCCAACCTGAAAGACAGCGGCGTGAGCGAGTTGGCGGTCGGCCTGCGGCCGGGCTCGGCGGGCGTCGCCAAGGCGGAGGCCGCCGGCATCCGCACCATGGACCCCGCGGAATGCGCGAAGTGGGCGGACGTGGTCATGGTGCTGACGCCGGACGAGGGGCAGGGCGACCTGTACCGGGAGAAGCTCGGCCCCAACATGAAGCCCGGCGCGGCGCTGGCCTTCGCCCACGGGCTGAACATCCACTTCAACCTGCTGGACCCGCGCCCGGACATCGACGTGTTCATGATCGCGCCGAAGGGGCCGGGCCATACGGTGCGCAGCGAGTTCCAGCGCGGCGGCGGCGTGCCCTGCCTCGTCGCCGTGGCGCAGGACCCGAGCGGCAACGCGCTGGAAGTGGCATTGAGCTACGCCAGCGCCATCGGCGGCGGACGGGCCGGCACCATCGAGACGACCTTCAAGGAGGAATGCGAGACCGACCTGTTCGGGGAGCAGGCGGTGCTGTGCGGCGGCCTGGTCGAACTCATCAAGGCCGGCTACGAAACGCTGGTGGAGGCCGGCTACGCGCCGGAGATGGCATATTTCGAGTGCCTACACGAGGTGAAGCTGATCGTGGACCTGATCTACGAGGGCGGCATCGCCAACATGAACTACTCGATCTCCAACACCGCGGAGTACGGCGAGTACGTGACGGGTCCGCGCATCGTCAACGCCCAAACCAAGGCGGAGATGAAGCGCGTGCTGGATGACATCCAGTCCGGCCGCTTCGCCCGCGACTGGATGCTGGAGAACCGCACCAACCAGGCCAGCTTCAAGGCGACCCGGCGCCGCATGAGCGAGCATCCCATCGAGCAGGTGGGCGAGAAGCTGCGGGCGATGATGCCGTGGATCGCGCAGAACCGCCTGGTGGACAAGGCGAAAAACTAACCGGGCGCGAAATCGTTGGTCATGGCTGACGCTTTGAGGAAGGTGAGGCCATGTCCAACGTAAAGCCGGCGCTTGCAAGGAAAGTGCTGGCCTTGGGCGCCCTGCTGGCGTTCGGCGGCTGCTACAGCAACCCGGACGCCATCGGGCCGGTGCCGTATGCGCCGACCAGCCCGGTGATGGGCGCCGCCGGCACGCCGCAGCAGGGCCAGGTGGTGGGCTACGTCGGCACCACGTGCAAGGCTGGGTTCTACATCTGCCAGGTGCCGCCGGGTCCGGTCGGCACACAATGCGCCTGCCCTGGCCTGGGGGCCCCGTCCTACGGCACCATCCGGTAAGGTGGCAGGCGGCTACGCGGCACGGCGGCTGGCGAGCGCGGCCGGCAGGCCCTGGATCGCCCGGTCGATCAGCGCCGCGTCCGCTTCCGGCGGGAAGCTGTCCGCCAGGATGCGCTCCGCGGCGCGTCCGGCCAGGTCGGCGGCGGCGTGCCGCACGTCCGCGACAGCCGCCTTTTCGGCGGAGGCGATGCGGTCCATGGCCGTTTGCTCGCGCCGGGCGGCGCTGCTGGCGGCCTCGGCGCGGGCGGCCTCGCTGGCGCGCTGCGCTTCCGCACGGGCACGGTCCAGCATGGCTTGCGCTTCCTGCAGCGCCGTCTGGCGCCGTGCGTTGGCGTCGGCCAGCATGGCTTCCGCTTCCTGACGGAGCCGGCCGGCTTCTTCCAGCTCGCGCTTGATGGCCAGGCTGCGGTTGTCCAGCAAAGCCATCAGCGGGGTGAACATCTTGCGCCCGAAGATGGCGAAGAACAGGAAGAACGCGATGCCCACCCAAAGGCGCGGGTCGGCCAGGAAGCTTTCGTGGTGCATGGGGCTGATTTCCTAAGGCGGCCGGGTCAGGACCGGGCGGCCATGGCGGCGCCGACGGCACCCTCGACGGCGGCCGGGTCGGGCGCATGCCCGGTGAGCCGGGTGACAAGCGCCCCGGCGGTGTCCCGCGCCACCTCCCGCAGCGCGCCCATGGCGGCGCGCCGGGCCTCGCCGATGCGCTGCTCCGCTTCGGCCAGTTGCTGGTTCAGGCGTTCGTCCGCGGCGCGCGACTGCTCCGCCGCTTCCGCCTTCACCTGGGCGATGGCGTTGTTGATCGCGGCCTGCGCTTCCGCGTTGGCGCGGCGCCCGGCCTCGTTGACCTCGGCGATGGCGGCGTCCGACTGCGCCTTGGCGGCACGGGCGCTGTCCAGGTCGGCGGCGATGCGGTTCGCCCGGCCGTCCACGACCTCCGCCACCTGCGGCAGCGTGTAGCGCGCGAGGATGTAGTACAACGCGCCGAAGATGATCGCCATCCAGACGACCTGGGCAATGGTCAGCGGGTTGGAGAAGTCGAGCTGTGGCATGGGGGGTCCCGCAGTCTGGGGGAGGCGGGGCCGGTGCAGAAACCGGCCCCGGCAGGCGGGTCGGCTTAGGTGAACAGGATCAGGAAGGCGATCAGCAGGGCGAACAGCGCCACCGCTTC
>CAXTUO010000549.1:0-3406 GCA_964247175.1 uncultured Acetobacteraceae bacterium
GCATCAGGACGGCTCCATGACGCCTGGCCTGCGGCCGTGGGCTGCAGGCGCGCGGGCAAGTCGGGTCGGGTGGCCGCGGCGGCGCCGGCGGCTGCGGGGAGGTCGTCAGGGAGCGGATCGCTCATCGGATGCAAGGTCTGGCATCGCGTGCCCGAAGGCAAGCCGGCGAATTGCACTACGCGCGACAACCGCGTGCCCGGTCAAGGCCCCTGCGAAAGGGATCCCAGGCGAATAAGGCAGTCTCCGACTAAGGCTGGTAAACGCCTTTCTGCCCTCCCTGCCCCTGTTCCTCGACGGGTGAAAGTCGAGTTCTCGATCAACCCATGGTTGCTTCTCCTATTTCACGGACCGTCAAACGCTCGGACACTGTTGGCGAAGTCGCCTGCTAGGCGGCGAGTGCGGCGAAGCGTGAGGTGCGGGTTGGCGCGAGCGGGCGTCCGGCGAACCAAGCTGCGATCCGGTCGAGGTTGAGGGCGGCGGCAGTGGCGACGCCTTGCAGGCCCGTCTTGGCCAAGCCGCGGTAGCGGGCCTGTCGCAAACCGAAGCCGCGCACGGCTTGCGACAGGGTGCCTTCAATACCCTGGCGCTGTGCATACAGGTGCTTGCCCTCCGCCGTGCCCTCGCGCGCCCTGGCGGCGGCAAGGGCTTCGTGCTCGGGCTGCGGCATCACCGCCAGCACCCGGCCCTGATACTTCGAGCGCGACCGGGTGCAGCGGGCGCGCGACGGACAGGGCCGGCAGTCGGCGGCGCGGAACTGCACATGGTTGATGCTGCCAGGCCCGCGGTGCTTGGCGCCGCTCGACCAGGGGCCACTTTCCTTGCCCTCGGGGCAGCGGACGGTCTTGCGGTCCCAGTCCACCGTGAAGTCGGGCAAGGTGAACGCGTCGCCGCCGCTGCGGCCTTGCCAGCTCACGTTGGGGCGTCCGGGGCCGACCAGATCTATCCCATGCTGCGTGCGGGCGGCTACAAGATGGCCGGCGCTGACGTAGGCGGAGTCCACCAGGTGCTCGGACGGGGCCAGGCCCTTGGCGTCAAGCGCGTTGTGGATCAGGCCTGTGCGCTCGGCCTCGTGCATGTTGGCTGGCGTCGTGTCGGCGTGGACCACCAAGCGTGGCGCGTCCGCGTCGCAGGTTTCAGTGATGTGGACCATGTAGCCTGTCCACTGCGTGGCGTGCTTGGACCGGAACCGGGCATTGGTGTCGTAGGGCGACTCCAGCCGGTCGCCTGGACCGCGGCCCTGCGCCGGCCGCATCCGCACGCGGCCGCTGGCCGGTTCGCCAGCATTGCCGCTGCCATCTGCCCCTGCCTTACCCCGCTCGAAATGCCGCGCCCACACGCGGCGCAGCACGGCCACCTCCGGCAAGCCTGCTGCGTCCGCCGGCGCGTCCACATGGTCCAAGCCGTCGAGCAGCGCAAAGCCGTCTGTCCCGACCTGGGCGGCGTAGGCTTCGCGCTTGGGAGGGGTGTCAGGCAGGCGCATGTCCTCAACCCGGCGGTCGTAACGCTCATGCCAGTCTGGAGGCGCGATGCTGCGCAGCCAGTCAGGCGCTGCAACGGCGAGGGCGTTCAGCGCCGCCCGCAGCGTTTCGCCCACCAACTCCAGCCGGTTCAGGGACCGCACGGCAGCAAGCACGTGCGTGCTGTCCGTGCGCTGGCGTCCGCGGGCCTTGAGCAGCCCGCCCTCGCGGGCCGCGTCCAGCAAGCGGGCCAGCAGCCGCTCCGTGGCCTCGTGCTGGAGCAAGCGCCCGCGAAACTCGCACAGGACGGAGAAGTCGAAGCCGGCATCGGCCAGGTCGAGGGCGAGCAGATATTTCCAGTCGATCCGGCCCCGCACGGCGTCGGCCGCCTGGCGGTCGCTCAGGCCCTCGCGGAACTGCATAAGGGTCACCAGCGCCAAGCGCCACGGCGCATAGGCGGGCTGGCCGAGCTTGGGGTAGAGGTCGGCGAAGTCGGCGTCAGCGAACACCGCCCCAAGCCTGTCCCGTAGCAACACATACGGGTTGCCGCGCCGGAATGCGGCGCGCGCGATGCGGGCAGTGTCGTCGGGCACGGACGGGAGCGGCTGCGACGGGAGCAACATGGGCGGCCTCCAGGCAGGGAAACCCAGCCAACGCCGCCAGTGGCCTAACGCTCCGGACTTCGCCAACAGTGTCCGCTCGATTGGGTCTGTGAAAACAGGAACAAAGGTGTCACTTTCCAAAGTCGGTTTCAGCAAATCGCCAAAGGCGACTTCAGCGGCGTGCCAGCAGCCCGACCAGCCGAGGCGCTACGAAGACGCTATGCCCCGGCGATCAGTTGCTTGATCCGGCTGGCGAGCGCGTCCATGGCGAACGGCTTGGTCAGCACGTGCATGCCGGGATCGAGATGGCCATGGCTCAGCACGGCATTCTCCGCATACCCGGTGATGAACAGCACCCTGAGGCCGGGCCGGCTGACCCGCCCGGCATCGGCCAACTGCCGCCCGTTCATGCCGGGCAGGCCCACGTCTGTCACCAACAGGTCGATACGGGCACTTGATTGCAGCACCTTGAGCCCGGCCGGCCCATCCGCCGCCTCGATCGCGATGTAGCCCAGATCGCCCAGAACCTCCGTCACCAGCATGCGCACGGTCGGCTCGTCGTCCACCACCAGCACCGTTTCGCCCTGCTCGGCACGCGGCGCCTCGGCCAGCTCACCTGATTCCTGCGCCGTCTCCGCT
Source organism: uncultured Acetobacteraceae bacterium (assembly GCA_964247175.1). Taxonomy (GTDB): domain Bacteria; phylum Pseudomonadota; class Alphaproteobacteria; order Acetobacterales; family Acetobacteraceae; genus CAHJXG01. The sequence goes on from CAXTUO010000549.1 coordinate 2,699, forward strand.
TCGCCGTGGTGGCGCGGCAGGTAAAGGCATACCATCGTGCCCTGGCCGGGCTCGGAGTAGATGCGCGTCTGGCCGCCGGATTGGCGGGTGAAGCCATACACCATGCTCAGGCCCAGCCCGGTGCCCATGCCGATCGGCTTGGTGGTGTAGAACGGGTCGAAGGCGCGCGCGATCACCTCCGGTGCCATGCCGGTGCCGTTGTCGCTGACGCACAGCGAGACGTATTGCCCAGGGGTCAGGTCGCGTTCACGCGCGCCACGCTCGTCGAGCCACTTGTTGCCGGTCTCGACCGTCAGCTGCCCACCCCCGGGCATGGCGTCACGGGCGTTGATGCACAGGTTCAGCAGCGCGTTTTCCAGCTGGTTCGGGTCAACCAGCGTGGCCCACAGTCCACCAGCTGCCACCACTTCGACCGTGACCTCCGGTCCCACGGTACGGCGGACCAGCTCCTCCATGCCCGTGACCAGGCGGTTGACGTCGACCGGCTTGGGGTCGAGCGTTTGCCGGCGCGAAAAGGCCAGCAGCCGGTGCGTGAGCGCCGCGGCGCGCTTGGCCGCACCCTGGGCCGCACCGAGGTAGCGTTCCAGCTCGCCGATCCGGCCCTGGGCCACCCGGGTCTGCAGCAGCTCCAGGCTGCCCGAGATGCCGGCGAGCAGGTTGTTGAAGTCGTGCGCGATGCCGCCCGTGAGCTGGCCCACCGCCTCCATC
>CAXTUO010000550.1:0-3393 GCA_964247175.1 uncultured Acetobacteraceae bacterium
GACAGGAAGGCGTTGTCCGACAGGGACATGGTGGTGACGGCGCCGTGGCCGTTCCGCTCCTCCGGCACGAAGCAGCCGCGCAGGCGGCGGCGCTCCGCCGGCCCCATGTGCCCGGCCGCCACGCCCGCGATCACCACCGTTTCCGGCCGGCCCGCCAGGATTTCCCCGGACAGCGCGTCCATCAGCTCCGCCTGGCCGTTGCCGGCGATGCCCGCGAGGCCGAGGATTTCCCCGCCCGCGAGGCTGAGCGAGATGTCATGCAGGTCCGTGCCGAACTGGCTGGGGGAGCGGACGGTCAGGCGGTTCAGCACCAGTTGCGGGCGCGCGGCGCCGCCGCGGGCCGGGCGCGGCGCGGGCGCGCGCAGCTCGGCGCTGATCATGATCTCCGCCAGCTCCTTGACGCTGCACTCCGAGGGCGCGACGCGGGCGACGTTGCGGCCCAGCCGCATGATCGTCGCCGCCGAGCACAAGGCCCGCACTTCCTCCAGCTTGTGGCTGATGTACAGGATGGAGCAGCCCTCCGCCGCGAGGCGCCGCAGGGTCACGAACAAGCGGCCCACCTCCTGCGGCGTCAGCACGGAGGTCGGCTCGTCCATGATCAGCAGCTTCGGCGATTGCAGCAGGCAGCGCACGACCTCGATCCGCTGCCGCTCGCCCACCGACAGGTCGTGCACCACGCGGCCGGGGTCCAGCGGCAGGCCGTACTCAGTGGACACGCGAACGATGCGGTCCCGCAGCCCTTCCCGCTCCTGCGCGGTGGCCAGGCCGAGGGCGATGTTCTCGGCCACGGTCAGCGCCTCGAACAAGGAGAAGTGCTGGAACACCATGCCCACGCCCATCCGCTGCGCCTGGCCCGGCGAGCCGATGCTGACCTCCCGGCCTTCCCACAGGATGCGTCCGGCGTCCGGCTTGACGATGCCGTAGATGACCTTGACCAGCGTGCTCTTGCCGGCGCCGTTCTCGCCCAGCAGGGCGTGGATCTGGTTGCGCTCGACGGTCAGCGAGACACGGTCGTTCGCCAGGGTGCCCGGGTACTGCTTGGTGATCCCCTCCATGTGCAGCAGCGGGGTGGCCGCCGCCGCGGCAGGGCTGGCGCCGGGCGGCGCTTGGGCCTCCGTGCTGCCGGGCGCCATCTGCACCGTCAGGTCAGCTTGCCGTCGATGCCCTGCACCAGCCATTGCATGGAGGACAGGGCGGCGTCGTCCATGCTCTTGCCCACGGCCACCTTAACCGCCCCGGCCTGGTCGGTCAGCGGCCCCGCGAACACCGGGTTGGCGCCCGACGAAACGGCGGACCGCGTGTCCGTCGCCAGCGCCGCGACCTCCGGCGGCATGTTGGCAAACGGCGCCATGCCGAGCATCCCGCTGTCGAACCCGCCCCAGGTGTCCGTGCTTTTCCAGGTGCCGGCCAGCACCTCGCCGATGCGCTTCGTGTAATAGGGTCCCCAGATGTCGGTGGAAGCGGTCAACTGGTCGTTTGGCGCGAACTTCGCCATGTCGGTGGACTGCCCGAACGCCTTGACGCCGCGGCTGGCCGCAGCCTGCAGCGGCGCCGGGCTGTCCGTGTGCTGGGTGATGACGTCGCAGCCCTGGTCGATCAGCGCCTTGGCGGCGTCGCCCTCCTTTGGCGGGTCGTACCAGGAATTGACCATGATGAACTTCAGCCGCGCCCTGGGGTTGACCGACTGCATCCCCAGCATGAACGCGTTGAGTCCCTGCACCACCTCCGGCACCGGCAAGGACCCGACATAGCCGGCCAGCCCGGCCTTGCTGAGCTTGCCCGCGATCACCCCCTGCACGTAGCGCGCCTGGTAGAAGCGGATGTTGTAGGTGGCAAGGTTGGCGTCTCGCTTGTACCCCGTCGCGTGCTCGAACAGCACCTTCGGGTTGCGCTTGGCCGCCCGGACCGCGTAGTTCATGTAGCCGAACGAGGTTGCGAAGATCAGCTTGTGGCCGCTTGCTGCGAGGTCGTTCATCACCTTCTCGGAGTCCGGCCCTTCCGGCACGCTTTCGACAAAGGTGGTCTTGATCTTGTCGCCATACTCGGCCTCCGCCGCCTTGCGCGCCGCGTCATGCTGGTAGGTCCACCCGAAGTCGCCCACGGGGCCGAGATAGATGAACCCGACCTTGAGCGGGTCCGCCGCGCGGGCGGGGCGGATCGCCGGCAGCGCGGACAGGGCCGCCCCGGCGCCAAGGATGCGGGTGAAGTCACGGCGTTGCATTGCGGGTCTCCACTGGCGGCGAGGGGTGGTGTGCCTTTAAGCTACGCAAACACCATGCCAAGGTAAATGCAATCGCGACCCCGGTACAGACGGCCCCGGTGCAAACCGGGACGCGCATGGGATGCCCCGCTTCCTGCCCACCCCGCAACGGATTGAACCATCATGCAGCACCGGGCGCCCGCCACCATCTCGGACTTCGACGCGCAGCGCCTCCGCCTGGCGTTCGACGTGGCCCGCCGGGCGCGGGCGGAAGGGAACCACCCGTTCGGCGCCATCCTGGCCGGGCCGGATGGCGAGGTGTGGCTGGAGCAGGGCAACAGCTTCGCCACGGCCGGCGGCGACATGACGGCCCACGCGGAGCGTTTGCTGGCGGGCGCAGCCTCCCGCCGGTTCGGCGCGGCGCGGCTCCTGGCGTGCACCATGTATGTCTCGGCCGAGCCATGCGCGATGTGCGCCGGGGCGATCTACTAGGCGGGGATCGGGCGCGTCGTGTACGGCCAGTCGGAACGGGACCTGAAGCGGCAAACGGGCGCCCATGCCGAGAACCCGACCCTGGACCTGCCATGCCGGGTGGTGTTCGCGGCCGGGCAACGCCCGGTCGAGGTGGTCGGCCCCGTGCTGGAAGAGGAGGCCGCCCGGCTGCAAGAGGGCTTTTGGGACGGCGCGGCGTGAGGCTGCCCGGGAAGCGGCGGCCGAACTGCCCGGCAACCGCGGCGTTGTCGATTTGGTGGCCGCCTGACGGCAAGGATGTGCTCGGATGAACCCTGCGCTGCAAACGATGTGCGGGCGGTGAGCGGCCCGCTTGCCGGCTTGAGCCTCGTCGAGGTGTCGGCGTTCATCGCGGCGCCGTTGGGCGGCATGACGCTGGCGCAGCTTGGCGCGGATGTCATCCGCATCGACCCGATCGGCGGCAACATCGACATCGGCCGCTGGCCGCTGGCGCCGGGCGGCACGAGCCTGTATTGGGCCAGCCTGAACAAGGGCAAGCGCTCGGTCTGCCTGGCGCTCAACAGGCCGGAAGGCCAGGAGCTTGCCAGCGCGCTGATCTGCGCTTCCAAGGAGGGCGGCGCGGCCCTGCTCACCAACCTGCCGGCCAGCGGCTGGATGAGCTACCCCGCCTTGTCGCAGCGCAACGCCGGCCTGATCATGCTGCGCCTGCTCGGCAATGCCGA
>CAXTUO010000551.1:0-3372 GCA_964247175.1 uncultured Acetobacteraceae bacterium
CAGGTCGAGGGCGTCAGCACGACGGCGACGCTGCACGCGGCGCTGGCCCGTGACCCGGAGGTCCAAGCAGGCCGCGTCCACACGCGCTGGCTGGAAGGCTGGCTTGAGACCGCGATGCTGCACCCATCATCGACAAACGGCGAGGAAGCGAGATGACCGCACGCTATTCCCTTGGCGGAGACGAGCATGTCTTTGTTGAGGTCAACGAGGAGATGTCACTCGACGCCTTTTTCACCAGCCTGTTTCTCTGCAAGTCGCTCAAGGAGAGCAACATCAAGGGCGTGACCGAGATCTGTCCCGCCAACGCCTCCTTCCAAGTGAAGTTCGACCCTGACGTGATTGCGCCCGCCGATATGCTGCGGGAGATCAAGGCGCTGGAGGCGCAGGCCGGCAAGGCGGAACCCGTGCTGAAAACACGGATCGTCGAGATCCCCGTCTACTACAACGACCCGTGGACGCACGAGACGCTGATGCGCTTCCGCGAGCGCCACCAGGAGCCGGGCGGCACCGATCTCGATTATGCCGCCCGGGTGAACAACTTCGCCGACGCCGACGCCTTCATCGCGGCGCATCACGGCTCGCCCTGGTTCGTTTCCATGGTGGGCTTCGTCGCCGGGTTGCCGTTCATGTATCAGATGGTGGAACGCGCCCGGCAGATCGAGGTGCCGAAATACCTGCGCCCGCGCACCGACACGCCGCGGCTCACGGTGGGACACGGCGGTTGTTTCGGCTGCATCTACTCGGTGCGCGGGGCGGGCGGCTACCAGATGTTCGGCATCACGCCGATGCCGATCTACGATCCGAAGCAGGAAATCGGCTATCTCCGCGAGTTCATGATCTTTTTCCGCCCCGGCGACATCGTGAAGTTCACGCTGATCGATCGCCCGGCCTACGACCAGGCGCTGCGCGACGTGGACGAGGGCCGTTTCGCGCCGGCCATTCGCGACGTCACGTTTGATCTGCGCGCGTTCAGCAAGGACCCCGCCGCCTATAACGCCGGCCTCGAAGGAGCGCTCCATGGCCATTGAGGTTCAGAAGCCCGGTCTCGCCACCACGGTCCAGGACCTCGGGCGGCCCGGCTATTATGATGTCGGCATTCCTCTTTCGGGTGCCATGGATCGCTTTGCGCTCATCGCCGGCAACCTGCTCGTCGGCAATCCCGAGGGCGCCGCGGCGTTGGAGCTTGTGTTCCTCGGCCCGGAGTTGCGTTTCGCGCAAGATGCGCTGGTCGCCGTGACCGGCGCGGACCTGCCGCCGAAGCTCGACGGTTCGCCGTTGCGAACTTGGGAAAGCTTTCAAGTGCGGGCCGGGCAGGTGCTCGCCTTCGATTTCCTCAAGCGCGGGGCGCGCGCCTATCTCTGCGTCGCCGGCGGCATCGACGTGCCGGTCGTGCTCGGCAGCCGCTCCACCTATGCGCTTGGCGCGCTCGGCGGACACGAGGGCCGTGCCTTGCAGGCAGGCGACGTCCTGCCGGTCGGCGCTCCGGAGCATATGGTGCCGGCCGGCCGGTCGGTTCCCGAGCCGTTGCGGCGCGGGGCAGCGACCGGGACGCTGCGCGTATTGCCTGGCCTTTACGAGCACCGCGTGACCCGCGAGGCGCTGGAAAGGTTTTTTGCAGAGAACTGGAAAGTGGCTCCCGAGGCTGACCGGATCGGCTACAGGTTCCGCGGCGGCAGCCCGCTCAGCTTCGTCGAGCGTGAGCAGCCTTTCGGCGCGGGCTCCGATCCCAGCAACATCGTGGACAGCTGCTATCCCTACGGGTCCGTCCAGGTGCCGGGCGGCACCGAACCGATTGTGCTGCACCGCGATGCTGTCTCGGGCGGCGGCTATTTTATGCTCGGGACTGTCATCTCGGCCGACATGGACCTTATCGGCCAACTGCAGCCGCATTCGCCGGTTTGCTTCGCGCCCGTTACACTAGAGCAGGCTTTGGAAGCGCGGCACCAGTACACGAAGTCCCTCATGCGTCTTCGTGGGTGGCGTCGCGAATCGTTTTGAAATGAACTGATTGGCGCGTCTCCGGCGTGGTAAGATGAGTTACGCCGTGTGGGCCCGTTCCCAACACTGATGCTGCTACGGAAACAGATCGGACGGACCGCCTGATTGGGGCCATGCTGCCTTTGGAACGAGCATGACATGTCGCGGAAGACCTCGCCTATGCTCAGCATATGGAACGTGGCGATGAGCAGCTTGTTAGCGACGGCCATGACCGCCCGCACCGGGCCGCGGCAGGCCCGCAGGCGGTTGTACTTGTCTCGGTAACAGCTGCCCTTGGTCCGCACCGCAGAGGCGGCGGCGAACAGCACGGATTTGAGGAACACGTTGCCCCTTCGCGTCCCCGCACCCTTCGGCTTGCCGGCACTCTCGTAGTTGCCCGGGGCGACCCCGGCCCACGCGGCCAGGCGGCGGGCGCGCGTTGGCGAACACGTCCATGTCGGTTCCGATCTCGGCGATGATCAAGGCCGCCGTCACCCAATCCACGCCGGGGAACTGCATCAGCAACCGATACTGCGCTTGGAACGGTTCGAGCTGGGCTCATCCGCAGCCTCGGTGCAGGTCGAGATTTGCGCGCCCACAGCCTTGGCATTTGATCAGCTTGAGGCGGGTGACCTATCCCTCGACCTGGCCGCTGCTCCAGGGCAGCATCAAGGCTGCGCGCACGGCCTGCTCGTCCTGACGTAGGCCGGCGGCAAAGCTGCGCAATGCGCTGTTCTCGGCATCGGCCAGCCAAGGGGCAAGCGCATCTACGGAGTGGGTGCGGACAAGGGCACCAAAGCGCTAGGCAAGGTCGCGGGCCGCGGCCAACACCGGCTACAGCAACGGGAGCCGCTCGACATAAGCGCGATCCGGCTCGGCAAGCGCCGGCGTGTTGGCCGCGAGCATCCGCGCCACGCGCCGCGCCGGGTATGCCGCAGGCCGAGGAGGGCGCTGTGCGGCTGAAACCGACGCTGGTCCAAACTGCCCGTCCGGTTCCGCCAATCGCCGCGGGCGAACTCGATCGCGAGCGTGACCGACTTGTCCGGGGACGGGAATGCATCGGCGATGGCCCCCACCACCGACAAGGGGAACGCCGTTACCGCCTTGCTCACGTCCTTGAGCAGATGGTTCCGCTGGTCGGGGCGGACGGTCATCCCGGCCAGCACTCGTCCAGGCCGGGGCCGCCCTTCTTAAGCTTGTGCTCCGGGGTCAGCAGCCCGATCAGCGTGGCCTGCTGGGCGGAGAGCACGCGGATGCGCTCATCCAGGCTCCGGAAGCCTTGCCCAATCTCAAGTTGACTTCTCCCCACCCTCGATACCGCCTGCGTCAGTTCCGCAAGCATTGCCCAGCCCCCTCGTTGGAGACGTCAGCGTGGGGCTGGCGGACGCGAGTGGG
>CAXTUO010000552.1:0-3366 GCA_964247175.1 uncultured Acetobacteraceae bacterium
GGGTGCACGCTGGCCTGCGCCGGGCCGGCGCCCTGCGAACTCACGGCGTTGATCTGCGTCAGCGCACCGCTGCCGGGCGAGATGCTGTAGGCGGTGACGGAACCGTGCTTGGCGTCGCCGAAGTCGTCGATCTCGTTGACGGCATAAAGGAAGCGCCGTTGCGGATCGAAGGCGAGCCAGGATGGGCTTGGCGCCGGGGTGGTTTGCACGGTGTCCAGCGCGCCGGTTGCGAGGTCAAGACGCACCAAGGCGATGCCCTCGCCGTGCCCGGCCGCGCCATGCACCGCGTGGCCGGTGTAGGTGCCGATGTACGCCAAGGCGGATCGGCGCTGCTGCGCCGCGGCGGGCCAGGCGGCCGATACGGCCATCGCCGCGCCGCCGGCCAGCAGCGTCCGGCGGAAGACGCCTTCCGGCCCGTGGCCGTTCGCGAGATTCACCATCGGGACGCTCCTGCTCCGTTGCCTGTCCTCAAGCAGGCTTATCGGACGCAGCCGAGGCCGTCCATGCCCGGCAGCGGCTCAGTCTCCTATCCCATTTCCACCACGATGACCCCTGCGCCATCGACCGAGGCCGGGTAGGTCTGCACCCGGCACTCGGTGTTCACCCCATCGCCGTTGCGCAGGTCGTACGTGCGGTCGTGCAGCGGGCAGATCACGGTGTTGCCGTCGATCAACCCGTCCGCCAGCGGCCCGCCGAGATGCGGGCAGCGCTCCTGCATCGCGAACACCTGGTCGGCATGGGTGCGGAACACCGCCAGGCGCTGCCCGCTCACCTCGAACACCCGGCCCTCGCCGCGCGGCACGGCATCCAGCGGGCCGACCCGGTGCTTCAGCATGGCCTCAGTCATCGCCGCCCCCCACCATCTCGGCCCGCACCACGTCGGCGAACTGGTTGGGGGTGCGGGGCTTCACGGCCTCCTTCCAGGGATCGTAGGCCGCCTCGACAGAGGCGAGCATCGCCTGGTCCAGCGCCTCCGCCAAGCCGTCGGCGTCGTCCACCACGACCGCCCGGATGCGCTCCAGGCCGATGCGCGGCACGAAGCTGTAGGTGCGCTCCTTCCACTTCGCGTTCTCGCGGTAGTACTGCATGAAGCGGCCGGAAATCCGCATGGCCGCGTCCTCCCCCTCCACCACGCAAAGCAGGTCGCCCTTGCGGATGTGCGCCCCGGCGGCGCCGCCCACGTAGATCTCCCACTTGTCGTCGCCGATGGCGACCAGGCCCACGTCCTTCACCATCGCCTCCGAGCAGTTGCGCGGGCAGCCGGCGGTGGCGAGCTTCATCTTGGCCGGGCTGTCGATGCCGCGGAACCGGCGCTCGATCTTGGTCGCCAGCCCCATGCTGTCGCCCAGGCCGAAGCGGCAGAACTCGGTGCCGATGCAGCTCTTGCAGGTGCGGTAGCTCTTGCCCCAGGCGGTGCCGGCCGGCATGTCGAGGTCCTGCCACACGCCGGGCAGGTCGGCCTTGGCGATGCCCACCAGGTCGATCCGTTGCCCGCCTGTCATCTTGACCAGCGGCACGTTGTATTTCACCGCGACCTGGGCGATCCGCATCAGCTCGGCGGGGGTGCAGACGCCGCCGGCCATCTCCGGCACGACGGAGAAGGTGCCGTCCTTCTGGATGTTGGCGTGCACCCGGTCGTTGATGAAACGGGCGTCGCGCTCGTCCTCGTATTCGCCGGCCCAGACAGTGGCGAGCAGGCTGGCAAGCGGCGGCTTGCTGGCCGCGTCCTCGCCCTGGGGCGACAGCGCCGCGAAGACCTGGGACACGGAGCGGAGACCCTGCTCCTTGATCTTGGCGACCAACTCGGGCTTCGCCAGCGGGATGGCGGGCACGTAATAGTGGATGCTCGGGTCTTCTTCCGCTTCGCCGCCGCAGAACCACTCGACCAGCTCGTTCACCAGGCCCTTGCAGGAGCCGCAGCCCATGCCGGCGCGGGTCGCCTTCATCACGGCGCTACCGCTGCGGGCGCCGCCGGCGACGCAGGCGCCGATGGCGCCCTTGCTGACCCCGTTGCAGTTGCAGACCTGCGCGTCGGCTGGCATCTCGTCCAGGGTCACTTTCTGCGGGGGCGCACCCAGGTCGAACAGCAGTTCCAGCCGCTCATCCGGCAGGCGGCTGTCGCGGTCGAAGGCCTGCATCAGGTAGGCGGCCTTGCTGATGTCGCCCATCAGGATGCCGCCGACCAGGCGCCCGTCGCGGACAATCAGCTTCTTGTAGGTGCCGCGCTTCGGCTCGCTGAACTGGATCACCTCGTCGTCGTCGCTGGCCGGCTCGGTGATGCCCATGCTCGCCAGCTCGACGCCCATCACCTTCAGCTTGGTGGCGAGCTTGCTGCCGAGGTACTCGGCCCCGGTGTTGGCGCCCGTCACCTGGTCGGCGAACACCTTCGCCTGTTCCCAGAGCGGCGCCACGAGGCCATACACCTTGCCGCGGTGCTGCACGCACTCGCCCACCGCATAAACGTGCGGGTCGTCCGGCGTGCGCATGGCGTTATCCACCACGATGGCCCGCTCCACCGTGAGCCCGGCGCGGCTGCCGATCTCGGCGTTCGGGCGGATGCCAGCGGACACCACGACCATGTCGCAGGCCAGCTCGGTGCCGTCCTTGAAGCGCAGGCCGGTGAGCTTTCCGTCCTCCAGGATCAGGCCCGTCGTCATCTTGCCCGTGTGCACCTGGACGCCCATGCCCTCCATGGCCTTGCGGAGCATGGTGCTGCCGGTGGTGTCGAGCTGCATCTCCATCAGATGCTGCGCCAGGTGGACGACGTGCACCTCGCAGCCGTGGTTCAGCAGGCCGCGTGCCGCTTCCAATCCCAATAGGCCGCCGCCGATCACCGCGGCGCGCTTGCTGCGGGCGGCTTGCGCCACGATGGCGTTGCAGTCGTCGATGCTGCGGAACGCGAACACGCTGGGGCGCAGGCGCCCGTCCTCCGCCCAGATGCCTTCCATCGGTGGGATGAAGGCGCGGCTGCCGGTGGCGATCAGCAGGATGTCGTACTCTTCCTGCACGCCGTTGTCGGCCGTCACCACCCGGGCTGCGCGGTCGATGTGGGTCACGCGGGCGCCGCTGTGCAGGCGGATGTTGTTCTCCTTGTACCAGTCCAGCGGGTTGATGTAGATCTCGCTCACGTCCTGCTGCCCGCTCAGGATGTTGGACAGCATGATCCGGTTGTAGTTGCCGTACGGCTCGTCGCCGAACATCGTGATGTCGAACAGGTCCGCCCCGCCGCGGGCCAGCACCTCCTCGATGGCCCGCGCCCCCGCCATCCCGTTGCCGACCACCACCAGCCGCTGGCGCGTCGCGCCGTAGGTCATGCCGTCCATCGCGCGATCCCCCCTAGATTTCCACGAAGCCCATGTCGAGCAC
>CAXTUO010000553.1:0-3354 GCA_964247175.1 uncultured Acetobacteraceae bacterium
GTCGTGGCCGCCGGCACGGCCGACGACACCAAGGTGAACCAGCCGGCCGCCGCCGCCTTCGTGCGGGAAAGCATCATGGCGCAGCCGCCGGAAGGCTACGCCCGCAACTGCGAGGCGCTGGCGGAAGCGCGGAGCGCGGACCTGTCGCGCATCGCCTGCCCGACGCTGCTGATCACCGGCGACGGGGACCGCACCGCGCCCCCGGATGTCGGCCGCGCCATGGCGAGCGCGATCCGGGGCGCCGAACTGCAGGTGCTGACGGCCTGCGGGCACTGGGCGACGATCGAGCGGGCCAAGCAGGTCAACTACGCGCTCACCGTGTTCTACGCCCGCCAACGCCAGCCGCAGCGGGCCAGCGCGTGACCGGCGGCCGGGTGTTCGTCTGTATGACCTGCGACCGCTACGCCCCGGCGCCGGCGGGACAGGCGACGCCGGGCCAACGCCTCGCCCTTGCGATGAAGCAGCACGCAGCGCGGCGGGGCGGCACGGTCGCGGTCCGCACGGTGGAGTGCCTGAACGGCTGCCCGCACCCGTGCACGGCGGCACTGCGGACCCCCGGCAAGATGGTGATCCGCTTTTCCGGCCTGACGACGGAGGACGCGCCTGCCCTGCTGGACGCGGCGGTTCTTTATGCCGAAAGCCCCGACGGCGACGTGACGGCGGAGGCGCTGCCCGCGTCGCTGCGCGGCAAGGTGTCCGACCGGGTGAGCATGGGAGCGGCTTGAGAGCCGGGGCGCCGCCCGGAACGAAAAACGAGAGGAGGCAACGATGCCAAGGATGCTGTTCACCGACGTGATGATCTTCGAGGGCACGGGCAAGGACCTGGCGCCCGGCGAGGTGCTGGTGCAGGGCAACCGCATCCACGCCGTCGCCGGCCCGGGCGAGAGCTTGCCGCGGGACGGGTGCGAGGTGGTGGACGCCGGCGGCGCCACGCTGATGCCGGGCATGGTCAACACCCACTGCCACCTCACCTACAACAACGGCACCACGGTTGCGGAACTCACGGCGCTGCCCGTCGAGGAGCACGTGCTGCTGACCATGCACAACGCCAAGCAGGCGCTGGACATGGGCTTCACCGCCGCCATCGGGGCGGCGTCGGCCAAGCCGCGGCTCGACATCGTCATCCGCAACGAGATCAACAAGGGCAAGATCCCCGGCCCCCGCCTGCTCGCGGGATCGCCGGAGCTGACCGTCACGGGCGGCCTCGCCGACGACAACCAGCTCGACGCCAAGCACCCGTCCATCTCCATCATCTGCGACGGGCCGGACGAGTTCCGCAAGGTGGTGCGGACCATGATCCGGGAGGGGGTGGACCTCATCAAGTTCAACAACTCGGGCGACAGCTTCTGCTTCCCGCGCATGGCCGCCTACGACAACCCGATGACCGACGCGGAGGTGGCGGCGATCTGCGGCACCGCCAACAACATCGGCAAGCGCCTGGCCGCCCACGCCCACGCCGACAGCTCGGTGCGGCAATGCATGAAGCACGACGTGGAGTTCATCTTCCACGCGAGCTTCGCCACCGACGAGACCATCGAGCAACTGGAGCGGGTCAAGCACAAGCACTACATCTCCCCGGCCATCGCCGCGCGCTACAACACGACCTACGAGGCGAAGGACTGGGGCATCACCACCGACGTGGCGGAGATGATCGGCAACAAGCGCGAGCTTGAAGCGGGCATCGAGGTGATGACCAAGATGCACAAGGCCGGCATCAAGGTGGTGCCGTTCGGAGACTACGGCTTCGCCTGGCTGCCCCAGGGCACGGAGGCGCGCGACCTCGAGCACTTCGTCAACCTGTTCGGCTTCGAGCCGTGGGAAGCGCTGCGGGCCGCGACGGCCTATGGCGGCGAGGCGTGGGTCGGCAAGTCCGGCGAGAAGATGGGCCGCGTGGCGCCGGGGTATCTGGCCGACATCCTGCTGGTGGACGGCAACCCCTTGCATGACCTCAGTCTTTTGCAGGACCGCAACGCGCTGCTCGCGATCATGAAGGACGGCCAGTTCCACAAGCCGTTCCAGGGCCGCGTCGCCATGGGGCAGGCGGTCGCGGCCGAATAAGGGCCGGCGGGGCGGCGCGCCGCCCCGCCGCCATCGGCAAGCCGAACGGACTCCCAATCCTGACCCGGAGGGTGCGAGCACCATGCACCGCAGACAGTTCATAACGGCTGTGACCGCAGCGGCGGTGGGCCTGGCCCGCGCCCGCACGGCATGGGCCGCCGGCTCCGACGCCGTGTTCGGCTTGTCCAACGGCTACTTTGGCACCGAATGGCGCAACCAGATGGTCGCCGGCGCCCAGGAGCAGTTCGACGGCTACAAGGCGCACGGCATGGCCGGCAAGCTGGTGGTCCAGCAGGCGGGGGCGGACGCCAATCAGCAGATCCAGGACATCCGCAACATGATCCGCCAGGGTGTCGCGGCGATCACGGTGAACGCCAACTCGCCCGTGGCGCTGAACGGCGTGATCAACGAGGCGAAGCGGGCCAACATCCCCGTCGTGTCGTTCGACCAGGCGGTGACGAACCCGTATGCGGTCAACGTCACGGTCGATCATTACGAGAGGGGCAAGCGCTACGCGGAATGGATCGCTACGACGCTTGATGCCCGGGGCAAGGTGGTGGTGATGGACGGCATCCCCGGCCACCCCGCGGCCGAAGCGCGCCGGAAGGCGGCGCTCGACGTGTTCAAGCAACACCCCGGCATCGAGGTCGTCTGGTCCGGCTACGGCATGTGGGACCACGCGAAAGCGCAGAGCACGATGGCGACCGTCCTCGCGGCGCAACCGGAGATCGACGGTGCCTTTGTCGAGGACTCCATGGGCCTCGGCGTGCTGCGCGCCTTCCAGAACGCGGGCCGCAAGATCCCGGTGATGACCGGGGAAGCGCAAAAGGCGTTCCTGCTCGCCTGGAAGAACGAGCTGGCCTCTGGCAACGACATGAAGGCGTTCGCGCAGCCCAACCCGCCGGACATCAGCCGCAACGCGGTCGGCGTCGCGGTGCGGCTGGTGGCCGGGCGCAAGCTGAAGCCGCAGCCCGACAACACGATCCTTTACCCGATCCGGCAACAGGTGACGCGAAACAACGTGGAGGAGGTGCTCGCGGGCATGAAGGATAGGCCCGACAGCTACTTCCTGGCGGAATGGTTCTCCGAAGACCAGCTCGACGCCCTGTTCGCCTGAGTAGGCGCCCATGAGCCTGCTGGCCGCGCACGGCATCACCAAGCGGTTCGGCGGCACCGTGGCGCTCGACGACGCGGCGCTGGACGCGCGGGCCGGGCGGACGCTCGGGCTGCTCGGGGCCAACGGGTCCGGCAAGTCCACGCTCGCGCGGATCATCGCCGGCGAGGTCGGTCCCGACG
>CAXTUO010000554.1:0-3353 GCA_964247175.1 uncultured Acetobacteraceae bacterium
GCCGCGTTCGGCGTCAGCACGTCGATGGTGTAGGGGTTGGGCAGCGGGTTCGCCGCCAGGTCCGCGCGCGTCCGCATGGCCTCCGTCGAGGCGTTCTTCAGGTGCAGGGGGTCGCTGTCGAAGGCCAGGCGCGGCAGCGATGCGAGGCCGAACCCGGCGGCGGCGGCGCTCAGCGCCAGGATCAGCCAGCGCCGCCGGGCCAGCCCCCGGTCGAGCGGCGCGGCCCAGGCGAAGCCGACCTCCCGCCCCGGCGCCCGCGGGCGGAACAGCACCAGCGCCGCCGGCAGGAACACCAGCGTGCAGGCAAACGCGATCAACATGCCGGCGCCGGCGATCAGGCCCAGCTCCGCGACCCCGCTGAAATCGGTCGGCACGAAGGCGAGGAACCCCGCCGCCGTGGCCGCCGCCGCCACCAGGATCTGCACCCCGGCCCGCTTCCCCGTGACTGCCAGCGCGGCGTGCAGGCCGCAGTTCTCCATCTGCGCTTCCCGCAGCCGAACGCTGAACTGGATTGCGAAATCGACGGCGATGCCGACGAACAGGATGGCGAAGGCGACGGAGATCATGTTGAGCGGGTTCACGGTCAGCACCGCGAACGCCGTGGTTAGCAGCAGCCCGAGCATCAGGGTCAGCAGGATCGGCACCACCAGCCGCCAGCTCCGCACCGCGAGCACCAGCCAGACCACCACCAGCAGCGTGCTGCCGACCAGCCCGGCGACCGCGCCGTTGGCGGCCGAGGCAAGCTCCTCATCCGACAGCGCCACCGCGCCCGTGACCCGGACATGCGCCAGGCCGGAACGGACGAACTCCTGCTGCGCCGCGGCGTCGCGCAGCGCCCCGGTCGCGGCGGCGCCGGGTTGGAGGGCGGCGAAATCCAGCCGCGGCTGCGCCAGCACGAAACGGTAGGGTCCGCCCATCTCCGCCACCGGGCCGGCCAGCAGGCGTTGCCACGACAGCGGCTGCGGCTCGCCGCGGAGCGCCGTGACCATGGCCTCATGGAAGCCGCGCAGCGGGGCGTCGAACGGCCCCAGCTCGGCCCCCTTCTCCACGCCGATGGCCACCAGCGACAGCGCCGCGAACAGGCCCCGCGCGCTGGGATCGGCGACGAGCTGGCCCAGGAACGGCTGCGCGTCGATGGTTTGGTCCAGCACCGCCGAAAGCGCCGGCGTGTCCAGGAACAGCAGCCCGTTCTGGTAGAAGAACGGCGAGGCGTCGGGGCGGCGGACGGACTGGAAGTGCGCCGTGTCCTGCGCCAGCGCCGCGGCCAGCCCGGCGGCGGTCGCCTCCGCCGCTTCCGGGGCCGCCGCGTCGATGACCGCCACCAGCAGGCCCTCGCGCTGCGGGAACAGGCGCTTCATCTCGGATTCGCGCTGCTTCCAGGGCAGGTTGGCGTTGAACAGCCCGTTGATGTCGGTCGTGACGCCCAGGCGCATGGCCAGCGCGGCGGACAGCACTGCCAGCACGGCGCCCACCAAAAGGACGGCGGACGCCCGTTTCGCGCTCAGGGCCACAAGGGATGCGAGGACAGATCGCTCAACCATGAAGCGAGGCTAAAGCGGATGACGCCCCGCGCCGCAAGTCCAGATGGCACATGGCCCTGCGAGGCCACCAAACAGGACAGGCGGTGTGCTCTGAAATTGACACGCCGCGGACCGCCCCATACCACTGCGGCACAAACAAAGGCCGCCGCACGGAGCCGTATCGAGGGCGCGCGGGCGGCGTTGGGGGATGGGATCATGCGTCGTCTCGCGATCATGCTGCTGGCGGCCACCGCGCTGGCCGCCGCCGGAGCCGCCCCCGGGACCGCTCACGCGCAGGTCAGGATCGGCGTGACGCTCTCCACCACCGGGCCGGCCGCCAGCCTCGGCGTGCCGGAGCGCAACTCGGTCGCGCTGATGCCGTCGGGCATCGGCGGGCAGGCGGTCGAATACGTCGTGCTGGACGACGCCGGGGACAGCACCAAGGCGGTCGCCAACGCCCGCAAGCTGATCGACGAGGGCGTGGACGCGCTGGTCGGCTCCTCCACCACCCCGGCCTCGCTCGCGATGATCGACGTGGCGGCGGAGAAGCAGGTGCCGATGATCGCGCTGGCCGCCTCCGCCCGGCTGATCGAGCCGATGGACGCGCAGCGCCGGTGGGTGTTCAAGACGCCGCAGAACGACAGCCTGATGGCCGACGCCATCGCCGGGCACATGGAGCGGGCGGGCGTGAAAACGGTCGGCTTCATCGGCTTCAACGACGCCTACGGCGACGGCTGGCTCGCGGAAGCGACGCGCGCCTTTGCCGCCCACGGCATCAAGCTGGTGGCGACCGAGCGGTATGCCCGCGCCGACACGAGCGTGACCGGCCAGGTGCTGAAGCTGGTCGCCGCCCGGCCGGACGCGGTGCTGATCGCCGGCGCCGGCACCCCGGCGGCGCTGCCGCAAAAGGCGCTGCACGAGCGCGGCTACGCCGGCAAGTACTACCAGACCCACGGCGTCGCCAACGCGGACTTCCTGCGCGTGGGCGGGCGGGACGTGGAGGGCACGGTGCTGCCGGCCGGTCCGATCCTGGTCGCGGCGCAACTGCCGGACAGCAACCCGGTCAAGGCGGTGGCGCTCGACTACGTGCGCCGCTACGAGGCCGCGAACGGTCCGGGCAGCGTGTCCACCTTCGGCGCGCACGCCATGGATGCGGGCCTGCTGCTGCAAGCGGCCATCCCCGTGGCGCTGCGCTCCGCCAAGCCCGGCACGCCGGAGTTCCGCGCCGCGCTGCGCCGCGCCCTCGAAAGCAGCGAGGAACTGGTGCTGACCCAAGGGGTGTCGAACATGACGCCGCAGGACCACAACGGCTTCGATGGGCGCGCCCGGGTGATGGTCGTGATCGAGGGCGGCGCCTGGAAGCTGCTGCCCTGACCCACGCCGGCTAGGGTCGCGGGATGGACGCGGACATCGCGCTGATCCTGCTGCAGGACGGCGTCGTGAACGGCGCGATCTACGCGCTGCTGGCCTTGTCGCTGGTGCTGGTGTTCACCGTGACCCGCGTCATCCTGATCCCGCAGGGCGAGATCGTCGCCTACGGGGCGCTGACCTACGCGGCGCTCGACGAGGGGCGGCTGCCGGGCAGCGTGTGGCTGTTGGGCGCGCTGGGCGTGGGGGCGTTCCTGGCCGGGCTGCTCGCGGAACGCCGGGGGCTTTCGCCGGGCGGCGTGTCGCGTTTGGCGGTGGAAACCCTGGCGGTTCCGGCGCTGGTCGCGGCGGCGGCCCTGGTGCTCGCGCCGCGCAAGCCCGGCGTCGCGGCCGACGCGCTGCTGACGCTCGCCATCGTGACGCCCATGGCGCCCTACCTGTACCGCCTCGCCTTCCAGCCGCTGG
>CAXTUO010000555.1:0-3334 GCA_964247175.1 uncultured Acetobacteraceae bacterium
CGGCAACTGCTGGCCGAACGCACCCAACAGCAAACCGCAGCGGAGTAGCGCGCCCTTCCCCTGCCCGGCGTCGACCGTCCCGTCGGCTGGATGGCATGGCTTTTGCCACGCCTGGCCCGACGCAGGACAGGAGAGCCACGTGACAGAGCCGACGCGCGCATCCGCCACGCCTCCGCCGGTCCGCCTCATCATCCTCGCCATCCAGCACGTCTTGGTGATGTATGCAGGCGCGGTGGCCGTTCCCCTGATCCTGGGGGCGGCGTTGAAGCTGCCGCGGGACCAGGTGGCGCTGCTGATCAACGCGGACCTGTTCGCCTGCGGCGTCGCGACGTTTATCCAGGCCTACGGGGTGGGGCCGGTCGGCATCCGCTTCCCGGTGATGATGGGCGTCACCTTTGCGTCCTTGTCGCCGATGCTGGCGATGGCCAACAACCCGGCCCTGGGCTTGCCGGCGATCTTCGGCTCGGTGATCGCCGCCGGGGTGTTCGGGATCGTGGTTGCCCCGTTCATCAGCCGCCTGCTGCGCTTCTTCCCGTCCGTGGTCACGGGGTCGATCATCACGGTGATCGGCATCACGCTGATGCGGATCGGCATCAACTGGATCGGCGGCGGACGCCCGGCGGCCCCGGACTTCGGCGCGCCGGGCTACCTCGGTGTGGCGGGCCTTGTTCTGCTCGTTATCCTGCTGCTGCTGCGCTTCGGTGCCGGTTTTCTACGCAACACCGCCGTGCTGATCGGCATCGTGGCAGGCTACCTGCTCACCCTGGCGCTCGGCTGGGGCAACCTCGACGGGCTGGAAACGCAGCCCTGGCTCGCCGTGGTCTGGCCCCTGCAGTTCGGCCTGCCGCGCTTCGACCCCGTGGCGTGCCTGTCGATGTGCCTGGTGATGGTGGTCGTCATGATCGAAAGCACGGGCATGTTCCTGGCGCTCGGCACCATGGTCGGCCGCCCGGTGTCCCAGGCCGACCTGGCCCGCGGGCTGCGCGCCGACGGCATGGGAACCGTCATCGGCGGCTTGTTCAACACGTTTCCCTACACCTCCTTCTCGCAGAACGTGGGATTGGTGGGCGTGACCGGGGTGACGAGCCCCACCGTGTGCGTGGCCGGGGGCGCCATCATGCTGCTGCTCGGGCTGGTGCCCAAGCTCGCCTTCATCGCGGCTTCCGTGCCGCAATGCGTGCTGGGGGGCGCGGGGGTGGTGATGTTCGGGATGGTGGCGGCGACCGGCATCCGCATCCTCGCTTCCGTCGATTACGAGAGGCGCCGGGGCAACGTGTTCATCGTGGCGATTGCCATCGGCTTCGGCATGATCCCGCTCGTGGCGCCCACGCTGTTCCATGCGGCGCCGGAGATGCTCAAGACCATGCTGGACAGCGGCATCCTGCTCGCTTCCGTGACGGCGGTGGCGCTGAACGCGTTCTTCAACCCGGATCAGATCACTGCCGGGGCGCAGGCCGCCCCGATGGTGGTGGCCGACCATGCGTGAAAGGGGACCCTCATGCCGCTGATCCGGAACACCTATGGCAAGGGCCGCGTGCGGGTGATGCGCGTGCACCGCGGCACTCGGCACGAGGTGCGCGAGCTGACAATCCAGACCATGCTGGATGGCAACTTCGCCGCCGCCTACACCGAAGGCGACAACCGCACCGTGGTCGCGACCGACACGATCAAGAACATCGCCTACATCGTCGCGCGGGAGAACATGACGGCGGGCACGGAAGAGTACGGCGAGGCGCTGGCGGCGCGCTTCCTGCAACGCTACCCCCAGGTCGAGCGGGTGCGCGTGTCCATGCGCGAAACCCGGTGGACGCGGGCGAGCTTCAGCGGCGAGGCGCACCCCCACAGCTTCGTGCTGGACAGCAACGGGCAGCCCACGGCGGAGGTATCCGCCACGCGGGACGGGGCAACGGTCGTGTCCGGCATCACGGGCTACACCTTCATGAAGACGACCGAGTCCGGCTGGGTCGATTACGTGATGGACGAGTACACCACCCTGCCGCCCACGCGGGACCGCATCGCCGCGACGGCGATGGACGCGAGCTGGACCTGGCTGCGCCCGCCCGCAGACTACGGCGCCGCGAACGCCCGCATCCTTGGCACGATGCTGGAGGTGTTCGCCACCACCTACAGCCGCGGCGTGCAGGACAGCCTGTACCGCATGGGCGAGGCGGCGCTCGCCGCGGTGCCGGAGCTGGGCACGGTCCGCATGGCCTGCCCGAACAAGCACTACCTGCCGGTGAGGCTGGAGCCGTTCGGGCTGTCGTCGGACAACATGGTGTTCACGCCAACGGACGAGCCGCACGGCCAGATCGAGTGCACCGTCGGCCGCTGACCCCCTCAGCTTCCGCGGTAGGTCGAGTAGGCGCCGGGGCTGACGAGCAGCGGGATGTGGTAGTGCGCTTCCGGCTCCGAGATGCCGAACCGGATGGGGATGGCGTCAAGGAATGGCGGCCGTCCCGCTGCCTGCCCGGCGAAATACGCGCCGACCTGGAAGCACAGCTTGTACACCCCGATCCGCAGCGGCGCCCCGGACAGCAGCGGCGCCGCCGTTCGTCCGTCCGCGTTCGTGACGCTGCTGGCCAGGGAAACGGCGCGTCCGCTCCCCACTTCCATCAGTTCAATGGGCACGCCCTCCGCCGGACGCCCGGCCGCCGTGTCCAGCACGTGCGTGGTGAGCGTCCCATGGACGGCCGGCATCCCGGGGCCTGTCACCTGGTCCAGGAGGCGCAACCGGGTGATGAAGCCGATCTCCCGCAGCGCCGCGGCCTGCTCGGCGGCGGGATCGTTGTCCAGCCGGCGCTTGAACTCGGCCAGGACCGAGGCCCTTGTGTGGCGGCGCACGCACAGGATGAACGGGAAGCCGAAGCGGTCGAGATAGGCGCGGTTCAGCGCGGACAAGGCGGCAGCATCGTCCTCCGGGCGTTGCAGCCCCAGCGCCGACTGCTCCGCCATGGAGGCCGCGCCGATGGTCCCGGCCGCCGCCGCGGCGCCCCCGAGTTCCGGATGGCCGCGCAGGAAGGCCGTGACCCGCTCGGGCGGGGCGGCGCGCACGGCCCCGAGCATCGCCTCGTGCAGCGCCGCCACGGTGGCGAAGGGGCGGGCGGCGGCGGCCCCCTCGGCAACCCAGGGCGCGTCTTCGAACACCGCGCCGAGAACGGCGGCGAAGTCCGCGTCCGAAGCGGCGTTCAAGGCGTCGAGCGAATGGCTCATGCGGACGCCTTCAGGTGGTCGTACGTCGCCATCAGTCGTTGCGTCAGGTAGGCGCCCGCCGTGATCGGCGCGTAGCGGGGCTGGGCGCCGGGTGCGAGACAGGTCGGCAGCGCCTCCACCAAGG
>CAXTUO010000556.1:0-3328 GCA_964247175.1 uncultured Acetobacteraceae bacterium
CGATGCGCCGCCTGCTGCCTGCCCTCGTTTTCGCCTTCGGCCTGCCCGGCGCCGCTTCCGCCGCCGATCCGATCCGCATCGGCGTGATCGCCGAGAACTCCGCCATCAGCGGCATTGCCATCCCGAACGCCGCGCAGGTCGCGGCCGAGGAGATCAACGCCCATGGCGGGGTGGACGGGCGCATGGTCGAGATCGTCGCCTATGACGACCACAACTCTGCCGCGGACGCGGTGCGCGCCTTCCAGCGCGCGGCGAACCAGGACAAGGTTCACGCGGTGATCGCCTCCTACACCAGCGAGGTGGCCCTCGCCCTGGAACCCTGGGCCGGGCGGCTGAAGATCCCGACCATGACGCCGGGGGCGGCGAGCGACGAGATCTCCAAGCGCATCCACGGCGACTACGAGCACCTGAAGTACTTCTTCCACGCCTACCTGCCCTCCGCCTTCCTGGCGCAGTCCGTGTGCGACGCGGCCAAGGACCTGCTGACGGACAGCAAGCTCAAGATGAAGACCGCGGTTATCATGAGCGAGGACGCCGCCTGGACCACGCCGCTCGACGCCGGCTACATGGCCTGCCTGCCCAAGGCGGGCCTCCAGGTGCTGGACCATATCCGCATGTCGCCGGACACCACAGACTTCACGCCGATCTACAACGGCATCGAGGGCAAGAAGCCCGACGTGATCGTGACCGGCATCAGCCATGTCGGCGTGCAGCCCACGGTGCAATGGGCCAACCAGCAGGTGCCGATCCCGATGTTCGGCATCTCCTCCCAGGCCACGTCCAGCACGTTCTGGAAGGACACCAACGGCGCGACGGAGGGCGTGGTCCTGCAGTTGGTCGCGGTCGATACGGTCGCTTCCACGCCCAAGACGATCCCGTTCGCCAACGCATACATGAAGAAGTACGGAATCACCCCGGCTTATTCCGGCTATACCGCCTATGACGACGTGTACCTCATCGCCGATGCCATCCACCGCAGCGGCGGCACCGATCCCGACAAGATGGTGGCGGCGCTGGAAAGCGCGGACTACGTGGGCACGATCGGGCGCGTCCAGTTCTTCGGCAAGGACGCCCCGTTCACCCACGCCATCAAGTACGGCGCGGACACCGTGAGCGGCCTGGTCGTGCAATGGCAGGACGGCAAGCAGGTGGCGGTCTGGCCGCCGGCCGTGGCCACCGGCACGCTGCGCTTCCCGGGGTTCGTGAAGGTGGCGAACTAACCGGCGCCGCCGGGTGCTCGGCCTCCAGATCCTCATCGACGGCTTCGCGGTCAGCGCGCTGTACGGCCTGGGCGCCATCGGCTTCACCCTGCTGTTCGGCGTGTCCGGCGTGCTGAACCTGGCGCATGGCGGCATCCTGCTGGTGGCGGCGGTGGTGGCGTGGCTGCTGGCGGATCAGGTGGGCGCGTATGGGGGCGCGGCCGCCGGGCTGCTGGCCGGCATCGCCATGGCGTTCGCGACCTATCTCCTGGTGGTGCGCCCGATCCAGCGGTCCCCGGCGATCCCCCCCGAGGAGAAGGAAATCTTTGTTCTGACCGGCACCCTGCTGTGGGGCATCATGATCCAGGAGGCCGTGGCCTACTTCACGACGACCAGCCCGCACACCGTCCGGCCCTTGATCGCTGGCGTCACGGTGATCGCCGGGGTGCGGACGCCGACCAACGAGATCCTGACCGCCGTGCTGTGCTGGGCCGCCATCGGCCTGTTGTGGCTGCTGGTCAACCGCACCCGGGCGGGCAAGGCGCTGCTCGCGGCGTCCATCAACCCGCGCGGCTTGACGCTGCTCGGCTTCGAGCTGCAGCGCATCTACCTGCTGGTCTGGGCGATCTACGGCGTGCTGGCCGGCACGGCGGGGGTGCTGCTGGGCGCTTTCCTCGGCGTGTCCTCGGAGAACGCGGGCACGCTGACCGCCTCCGCCTTTTCCATCGTCGTGTTGGGCGGCCTGGGCAGCGTGGCGGGGTCGCTGCTGGCGGCCTACGCGGTCGGCTACCTGGAGACGATCACCGCCTACCTGATCTCCCCCTCGCTCCGCACGGTCCCGGCGCTGCTGTTGCTGGTGGTCGTGGTGTACTTGCGGCCCCAGGGCCTGCTGGGGCGGCGCTGATGCGGGGCCTGCTGCGCTCGCGGCTGTTCTGGGCCGCCGTGCTGGTGCTGGCGGTCGCCGCCGTGCTGCCGCTCGGCGTATCCGGCTACGTGCTGGGGCTGCTGACGCTGGCCTACTACTTCGGCGTGTTCGCCATGGCTTGGGACCTGCTGTTCGGCTTCGCGGGGGAGGTCAACTTCGGCCCCACCTTCCTTGTCGGCCTCGGCGCCTACGGGGCCGGCATCCTGAACAGCGAGGCCGGGTTGCCCATCCCGGTCTGCGTGCTGTTCGGCGCGGTGCTGGCCGTCGCCGGCGGGCTGCTGCTGGCGGTGCCGGCGCTGCGGCTGAGCGGGCCGTATTTCGGGCTGATCACCCTTGTTGCCGTCCTGCTGCTGCAGCAGATGGTGACGGTGTTCGCCCAGTACAGCGGCGGCGAGATCGGCCTCACCATCCCCGACGTGATGTCGATTGACGAAACCACCAACTACTACATCGCCCTCGGCTTCATGGCGGCGAGCGGCCTCATCCTGTTCGGGCTGTCGCGCTCTGCCCTGGGGCTGATCCTGCAAGCCTGCGGGCAGGACCCGGTGGAGGCGCAGGCGCTCGGCTTCAACGTTGCCAAGCACAAGCTCGCCGCGTTCTGCGTGAGCGCGCTGTTCAGCGGGCTGGCCGGGGCGATGCTGGTGTTCTACCTCGGCACCGCCTCGCCCGGCACCGTGCTCGACATCGCGGTGGGCGTGCAGGTCATCATCGCCGCCGTGCTGGGCGGGCGCCGCACCATCCTCGGCGCCGCCGTGGGTGCGGCCGTGCTGATCGTGGCGGGCGAGCTGCTGCGCCCGCTCGGCCAGCTCAGCACCTTCATCGTGTCGGCGGTGGCGCTGCTCGCCATCCTGCTGTTGCCGTCCGGCCTGCTCGGCGTGCTGATGCGGGAGCGGCAATGACGGCGCTTCTTCAGGTGTCCGGCCTGGTCAAGCGGTTCGGCGGGCTGGTCGCGGTCGGCGGCATGGCGCTGGACATCGCGCCGGGCGAGATCCTCGGGCTGATCGGCCCGAACGGCTCCGGCAAGTCCACGGTGATGAAGCTCATCATGGGCATCGAGCGCCCGGACGCCGGGTCGGTGCGGGTCGGTGGCGTGGACGTGGCCGGCTGGCCCCCTCACCGCATCGCCCGGCACGGCGTTGGCCTCGTGTTCCAGCATTCCCGCCCGCTGCACCGGCAAACGGTGCTGGAGAACATCAAGCTCGCC
>CAXTUO010000557.1:0-3325 GCA_964247175.1 uncultured Acetobacteraceae bacterium
TCCCGGGCGATGGCGCCGCGCCGCATCACCAGGATGCGGTCGGCCAGCGACAGCACGGTTTCCGGCTCGGACGACACCACGACGACGCCGATGCCCGCGTCGCGCAATCCGCGCACGATCCGCACCACGTCGTCCTTGGCGCCCACGTCCATGCCCCGCGTCGGCTCGCTCAGCAGCAGCACGCGCGGCAGGTGGGTGAGCCAGCGGGCCAGCGCCACCTTCTGCTGGTTGCCGCCGGACAACTGGCCCACTGGGCGGTCCACCCCCGCCGGACGGATGCCGAGGGATTGGACGTGGCCCTCGGCGATGCGCCGCTCGGCCCGGGGGCGCAGCAGGACGCGGCCGATCCGCTCCAGGATGGCGATGCTGATGTTGCGGTAAACCGGCTCCTGCGCGAACAGCATGGCGCGGCGGCTTTCGGGCACGAAGGCGATGCCGGCCCGCTTGGCCGCCGGCGTGCCGCCGCGGAGCCGCGCCGCCTGCCCGTCCACCCGGACGGTCCCGCGGTCCAGCGCCAGCTTGCCCGACAGCGCCCGCGCCAGCTCAAGCTGGCCCGATCCCATGAAGCCGTAGATGCCCAGCACCTCCCCGGCATGGACGGCAAGCGACACGTCCTCGAACAGGCCCGGCACCGAAAGGCCTTCCGTTTCCAGCACCACGGGCGCCGCCGGGCGGTCCGGGAGCCGCATCTCGCCCGCGTGGCTCTCGCCCAGGCGCTCGTGCCCAGCGCCCACCATGCGCTCGATCAGCCACGCCTTGTCCACCGCATCCGCCCGTGCGCCCTCCACCCGGCGGCCATTTCGAAAAACCGTGACCTCGTCCGACACGCGCAGCACGTCGTCCAGGAAGTGCGAGATGAACACGGTGCTCCGCCCGGTCTCCCGCAGCCGGGCCAAGAGGGCGAACAGCCGCTCCACCTCCGGCGGCGACAGCGCCGAGGTCGGCTCGTCCAGGATGATGATGCGCGCGCCGGACAGCAGCACGCGCGCCAGCTCGACCATCTGCTGCAAGCCGAGCGGCAGGGAGCCGACCGGGGCGCGCGGGTCCACGTCGATGCCGAAGGCGTCGAGCTGCCGCCGCGCCTGCGCGCGCATCCGCCGCCAGGACACGACGCCCATGCGGGTCGGCTGCGCGCCCAGCAGCACGTTCTCCGCGACCGACAGTTCCGGCACGGTGGAGAGTTCCTGGTGCACCATGCCGATGCCGGCGTCCCGGGCGTCGCGGGCGTTGCGGAAACGGACCGGGCGGCCGTCCAGCCGCATCTCGCCCTCGTACTCCGCGTGCACGCCGGCGATGATCTTCATCAGCGTGCTCTTGCCCGCGCCGTTCTCGCCGACGAGGCCGTGCACCTCCCCGGCGCGCAGGGTAAAATCCACGCCGCTGAGCGCGGCGACGCCGGCGAAGCGCTTGGCGATGCCGGACAGCTCCAGCAGGGGACCGTCAGTCACCGGCACTCAGATCAGGAAGTGCTTTTCCATCCACGCCATGCCCGGCGCGTTCGTCTTGGTGACGACCGGCCCGTCGGTGACGACGGATTTGGGGATGCCTGCTTCCCCGGTCTTCTCGCCCATCACCGCCGCCGCGACGCCCGCCATGATCGCGCCCCCGTGGATGCGGCAGGACGGGTTGCGCACCGTCGCCAGCATCCGCCCGTCCGCCACCGCGGCGAGCGCGGGCGGCATGGCGTCGCAGCCGCCGATCTTGATGTCGGTGCGCCCGCGCGACTTCATGACGTTGTAGGCGGCGAGCGCCATGTCGTCGTTGTGGAAGTAGGCCGCGCTGATCTTGGGATACTTGGTGAGGTGGGAGTCCCAGATGCGCGCCACCTTGGTCACGTCCCAGTCGCCCGGCGTGGTGTCGAGCACCTCGACCTTGGGGAAGCGTTTCATCACCGTCTCGAACCCGCGGGCGCGGCCCTGCGCCCCGGTGTGGCCCAGGGCACCCTGGGTCATAATGACGGTGCCCTCGCCCCCGATGGCCTCTATCAGCGCCTGGGTGACGGACGCGCCCATGAACTCGTTATCGGGGGCGAGGAAGGAATGGACGTCCACCTGGTCGAGCGGGGCAATCAGCGTGTCCATGTCGATCACCGGCACGCCCGCGTCGATCATCTTGCGCACGGGGGCGGCGAGGGTGCCGATGCCGAAGGCCTGGATGGCGACGAAGTCCCACTTCTGCGACGCCATGTTGTCGATGGCGCCGCGCTGCCGGGTCGCGTTCAGCTCGCCGTCGAACCAGGTGACATCGACGTTGAACAGCCGGCCCCAGTACTCGGCCGCGGCCTTGCCCTGGGCGCACCAGGTCGCTTGCAGCCCGGCGTTGGAGAACGCCGCCTTCAACGGCTTCTCCGACCGGCCCATCTCGGCGGCGAGCGCCGGCCCCATCCCGCCCAGCATGGACGCGCCGGCCCCGGCGGCCATTGCCGCGAGCAACAGGGCACGTCGGTTTGTCGGTGGGATCGCGTGGTCGTCCATGGCGTTGTCCTCCCCAAGTGCCCCGGCGGTCACGCCGCGACGTTTGTTGCCTCAGCTTGCCCTGCTTAGGCAGGGATATGCAATGAACAATTCAGGCGGGGCGCCGCCGGGTCAGGCCCGGGCCACCACGCCCAGCTTGGCCCGGCGCGCAAGCTGCTGGTCCGCCAGCGCGCCAAGCAGGATCACGCCCCCCATCACCGCAAAGTTCAGCGAGGACGGGATGCCCAGGATGTTGACCAGGTTCTGCAGGATCTGCAGCAGCACGGTGCCGAGCACGATGCCCAGGATGCTGCCTTCGCCCCCGCGCAGCGAGCAGCCGCCCAGCACCGCGGCGGCGATGGCGTACAGCTCGTAGAAGCTGCCGAACGCCGAAGGGGACACCGAGTTGGTGTAGAACACCAGCAGCACCGTCGAGATCCCGGCGAGCCCGCCGCTCACGATGTAGGCTCCGGCCACCACCAGCCCGGTGCGGATGCCGGAATAGCGCGCCGCCTCCTCGTTCCGCCCCACGGCGAACAGGTACCGCCCGAACACCGAGCGGTGCAGCACCACCGCCATCACCGCCGACACGACCACCAGGATGAGGAACGGGTTCGGCACCCCGAAGCTGCGCCCCGAGGCGAGCCAGGTCAGGGTGTCCAGCCCCTCCGCGTAGCCGAAGCCGATGGTCGCGTCGCCGGTGTAGTAGCGCGCGGCCCCCCGGTAGATCAGCAGGCCGCAAAGGGTGACGACGAAGGGCTGCAGCTTCGCGCGCGTGACCAGCACGCCGTGCAGCGCCCCGATCAGCAGCCCGCCCGCCAGCACGAGCAGCAGCGCCAGCGGCCAGGCCACGTCGTGGTTCGCCAGCAGGT
>CAXTUO010000558.1:0-3319 GCA_964247175.1 uncultured Acetobacteraceae bacterium
CCGTCGCGCGCGCCCTTGCTCACCACGATGTGGTGGTGCGCCCGGGCGGCGAGCCGATGCGCGGCGGCGTGCTGGGCCTGCCGCTGGCGGAGCTCAACCGGGTGCGGACGGGGGAGGCGCGGCTGCGTGAGCAGCAACGGCATCAGCGCCTGGCCGCGGCCGCGGCGCAGCAGGCGAGTGCCCCGCGCCATGGCTGGCCGCGAAGCTGATGCGGCCAGTGGTCGATGCCGTAACCGATCGCGCGGCGCATCGCGTGGATCGGAGTGACAGATGATCCGCTCTGATTGGGATTCGCCGAGATGGTGGATGGTGAGCATGCTTGCTCGCCCTTCTGGTCAGAACTCCAGGCAAATCATGCCGAAGTGCCCACCGCTCGCCTGATGGCGGAACGCTTCCGCGATCTCGCCCAAACCGAAGCTACGGTCGATGACCAGCTTGAAGCCGATGGCGGTTGACCGCAGAACCCAAGCGGTGAAAGCAACGCGACGATGCAGAAGCCGAGGAATACGGTCACGGTGCCGATGCCGGGTACGATTGAGAACGGCAGACACGGGCGACATTGAGTCCGACCTTCTGCGGCTCCGGCGAGATGCCCCCGCTCGGCATGGTTCCGATGGTCAATGCGCCCCGCGTGGCCGTGCTCGGCCAGGCAGGCGTTTGCCATCTCTGCCCTAAGAGACCGAGCGCAGGGACACCGCAGCCGGTTGCCCCTGCGCTACCCCGGTGGCGCGAGCAGCCCTTGCGCCCGGGCGCGGTCGAGCACGGCCTTGAGCGAGGACGGCGCCCAGGCCGGCCCGCCACCCGGTGGCAGGTGACGCAGCCGAATCAACTCGGCCCCGAGCTGCGCAAGCGTCATGGCGGGCCGCCCTGCCACCAGCGCGGCCGCGACCTCGATCGCCCGCACCCGCGCCGACGCGCCGCGGCGCGTTCGCCTCCGCGACGCCGGCGCGAGCAGATCCTTCTCCGCCAGCCCCTCGGCCGCGAGCAGGCGCACGGCGCGCACCAGGCGCTCCTTCGTGAACGGGCGCCGGCCGCGCAGCAGGGCGGCGTTGACGGCTTCGGCCACTTCCGGCCAGGGCGTTTCGGGGCGGAGCCGGCGCACGATGGGCAGCCACTCGTCCAGGCCTGGCAGCAGGTTGGCCACGCGCCCGGCCCGGCGCGAGCGGGCGAGCTTGGCCAGGGTGGCTGGGTCGCGCGCCCGCACCCCGGGGTTGCCGCCCACGCGCCCGCGAGCCTTGGCGGCAACCAGCCCCGCCTTGGTGCGCTCGCGAATGAGGCTGCGCTCGAACTCGGCCACCGCGCCCAGCATTTGCAGCACCAGCACCCCGCTCGGCCCCGCCGTGTCGATCGGATCGGCCAGGCTGCGGAAATGGGCGCCCCGGGATCGCAGCGCCTCCACGACTTCAAGTAGGTG
This sequence comes from uncultured Acetobacteraceae bacterium, assembly GCA_964247175.1. Classification (GTDB taxonomy): domain Bacteria; phylum Pseudomonadota; class Alphaproteobacteria; order Acetobacterales; family Acetobacteraceae; genus CAHJXG01. Next base: position 1,415 of record CAXTUO010000558.1, read on the forward strand.
CGACAGCGAGCGGGCGAGCCGGTCGATGCGCGCCACCACCAGCGTGTCACCCCGGCGCACCCGCGCCAGCGCCGCGGCGAGTTGCGGCCGCGCCCGGCTCGCCCCCGAAGCGTGCTCCTCGAACATCTCGGCGCAGCCGGCTGCACGCAGCACGTCGAGTTGCGGGGCGAGGTCTTGGTCCTCGGTGCTGACACGCGCATAGCCGATCAAACGCATGGCTCAGCCATTACGCATCGGGTTGCGCCGCCCAGGGGTCCACGACCCGGGTGTCCAGGTCCGCGTAGTGCCGGACGTTGCGGGTGGCGACCGCCGCGCGCTGGGCGAGCGCGATGCCGCCGATCAGGGTGTCGCGCAGGTCCACCGTGCGCCCGGCCGCCTCGCGCCAGGCCGCAAGCAGGCCGGCAGCGTCGGCCGCCGCCCGGTCGAGCGGGGCGACGCGTCCGGCCAGGTCCTCGCGTAGCAGGGCGGCGAACGCCGCTTCCAACACCGCGCGCCTCCGCCCCTCGGCCAGGCGGGCAAGGCCGAACCGGACCTCAAACGCGCTCACGGCCGTGGTCCAGACCCGCCCGGGGTCCTGCGCGTCGAGCCATCGCACCACGGCGGCGTCTGGCGGGTCGCGCATCAGCGCCGAAAGCACGTTGGTGTCGAGCAGGATCATGCCCCGCCCAGGTCCGCCGGCCGCGTGGCGTGGCCGTGCAGCTCGGGCAAGTCCTCGCGGAGGCCCAGGCCGGCGAAGCGCCGGGCGATGCGGGTGCCGAGCGGCTCGGCCCGGGGCTGGTCATCCAAGGCTGCTGCGGCGGCGCGCAGGATATCGCGCACTTCCTCCTCCATGCTGCGGCCGCGCTGGGCCGCGCGCTCCTGCAGGCGGCGCTTCACGTCCTCGTCCAGGTTGCGCACCAAAAGCTGGGCCATCGTCGCCTCTCCATCTTACGCTATCGTGATAGCGCGGCGGATGGCGGCGGACAACGACTATTTTCACCTGTAGCAAGTCATCACAAAACGGCCGTTTGAGGATGCGATTACCGACCATATCCCGGTCCGTTGACCTGCCCCCCTAGAAGTGGGCCACCGGCTATGAGAGGCCGGGGGCAACCGGAGGGGGACTGGGATGGCACGCAAGCATCACAAGCCGGAGGAGATCGTCGCCAAGCTGCGTCAGGTTGAGGTGTTGGTCGGGCAAGGCAAGCCCGTGGCGGACGCGGTGCGGGCGATCGGGGTGACGGAGGCGACGTACTACCGGTGGCGTTCTGAGCTTGGCGGGTTGAAGCTGGACCAGGTGAAGCGGCTGAAGGTGCTGGAGCAGGAGAACAGCCGCTTGCGGCAGGCGGTGGCGGACCTGACGCTGGAGAGGCTGGTGCTGAGGGAAGCAGCCTCGGGAAACTTCTAAGCGCTGCACGTCGTCGGGCGTGCATTGAGCACGTCACGGCCAAGCTGGGCGTGTCCGAGCGTTTTGCCTGCCGGGTGCTGGGTCAGCACCGCTCGACGCAGCGCAAGGCGCCGGGAGCGGCCGACGACGTCCCTGCGACGACTTCGTCGTCAGGAGGCGGCGCTGACGGCGGCGATCATCGAGCTTGCGCGGCAGTATGGCCGCTATGGCTACCGGCGGGTCACGGCTCTGTTGCGCGCTGAAGGCTGGCGCTGCAACCACAAGCGCGTCGAGCGGATCTGGCGGCGCGAGGGCCTGAAGGTGCCCGCGCGGCAGCCGAAGCGCGGGCGGTTGTGGCTGAACGACGGGTCCTGCGTGCGGCTGCGGCCGGAGAAGGCGAACCAAGTATGGGCCTACGACTTCGTCGAGGACCGGACGCGGGGTGGGCGCAAGATCCGGCTGCTGGACGTCGTGGACGAGTTCACCCGCGAATGCCTGACGATCCGGGTTGGGCGCAAGCTGGGTTCGGCCGACGTGAT
>CAXTUO010000559.1:0-3316 GCA_964247175.1 uncultured Acetobacteraceae bacterium
CTTGCGCGCGGTGTTCCGCTTGGCGCTGCGCCAGACCGAGGGCCTGATCGGCTCCATCGTCGGCCTGCTCGGCATGGCGCTGCCGGTGCCGGACCACAGCACCCTGTCCCGCCGGGCAGCGACGCTGAAGGTGCCGCGCCCACAACTGCGCCGGGACGGCGAACCCATGCACATGCTGGTGGACAGCACCGGCCTCAAGCTCTGCGGCGCGGGCGAGTGGCTGGTCGAGAAACATGGAGCCAAAACGCGCCGGTCCTGGCGGACGCTGCACATCGGCATGGATGCCGACACCGGGCAGATCGTCGCGGCGACGCTGACCAGGAAGGAGGTCGACGACGCTTCCCAAGTGGGTCCCTTGCTCGACCAGGTGGCGGCCTCGGTCACGTCGTTCACCGCCGACGGCGCATACGACTAGAACAGCGTGTCCGCAGCCGTCGCCGAACGTCATCCTGCAGCGGCGATCATCGTGCCGCCGCGCTCCACGGCCGTGCCGAGCGAAACGGCCGAAACTGAACCCACGCAGCGGGACCGCCACCTCCAGTTCATCGCCAAGCACGGCCGAGCGGCTTGGCAGAAAGCCTCCGGCTACACGAAACGGGCCCGGGCCGAAGCGGCCATCGGCAGGTTCAAGCACGTGATCGGCGACGGGCTGCGCTTGCGCACCGACCAGCGGCGGGGGACCGAGGTGAACGTCGCCCTCCATGCCCTGAACCGCATGCTGGACCTGGGACGCCCGAACGCCGTCCGCATCGCCTGACCCCAGGCAGGGCTGGGGTTACTGTGCGTGTCGCACTGATCCGTGCAACACGGCTGCACCGGGCTGCGGCCGGCGAGATCGGATGCCCCATCTTGTCTGCCTGACAACGTTCGTGTTGACCTACGCAATCCGGCCGGAGGACGGTGCACGTCAACGATCCCTGCCCGGAGCGCGACGCCTGTGTTCGACCTGCCCAGCCTCGAAGCCGCCACCCGTGTCGCGTATGCGGCCATGCCGCCCACGCCGCAGTATCCCTGGCCCTTGCTGGCCGAGCGCACGGGGGCGCAGGTCTGGGTCAAGCACGAGAACCACACGCCCACCGGCGCCTTCAAGGTCCGGGGCGGACTGGTGTATCTCGACAGGCTGCGCCGCGAGCGGCCCGGCGTGCGCGGCCTGGTGACGGCCACGCGCGGCAACCACGGCCAGAGCATCCCCTATGCCGCTCGCGGCATGGGCATCCCGGTCACGGTCTGCGTGCCGCGCGGCAACTCGAGCGAGAAGAACGCCGCCATGCGGGCCTTCGGCGCGGAGCTGGTGGAAGCCGGCCGCGACTTCGACGAGGCCCGCGAGCGCGCTGCCCAACTCGCCGCCGAGCGCGGCCTGGAGATGGTCCCGTCCTTCCACCCAGACCTGGTGCGGGGTGTCGCGACCTATGCGCTGGAGCTGTTCCGGGCGGTGCCGGACCTCGACACGGTGTATGTGCCGGTCGGCATGGGTTCGGGCATCTGCGGCCTGATCCGCACGCGCGACCTGCTCGGCCTGTCCACGCGCATCGTGGGCGTGGTCTCGGCAGGTGCACCCGCCGTGGCGCTGTCCTTCGAGGTCGGGCGGGTCGTGACAACCGAGACGGCCGACACGTTCGCGGACGGAATGGCCTGCCGCGTGCCGGACCCGGCGGCGTTCGCGGTCATCCAGGCCGGCGCGGACCGGATCATGCGCGTGACGGACGCCGAGGTGGCCGCGGCCATGCGCGCTTACTGGACGGACACGCACAATCTCGCCGAAGGCGCGGGCGCCGCCCCGCTCGCGGCGCTGCTGCAGGAAGCCGAGCGGATGCGGGGCAAGCGGGTGGGAGTGATCCTGTGCGGGGGCAACATCGACCTCGACCTTGCTCGGCGCGTTCTGGCCACATAACAGGCGTGCCGGTCCGTCTATCCATGCACAACAGTTCAGGAGGGCTTTGATGCACTATCGCTTGACAGAAACCCTGCCCCGCCGCGCCGTGCTGCTGCTTGGCGGCGGCGCGCTGCTTGCAGCCACCTTGCCGGCCGGCGCGCCACGCGCGCAGCCCCTGACCGGCAACACGGCCAACCCGGCCCCGCCCGCAGGCGGCATCCCCATCGGCATCATCGGATCGGGCAACATCGGCGGCACGTTCGGCACGCTCTGGGCCAAGGCCGGCCACCCCGTGCTCTTCTCCTCCCGCCACCCGGAGACCCTGAAGTCCCTTGTCGAGACTGCCGGCCCCCTGGCCCGCGCCGGCACGCCGGCGGAAGCCGCCGCCTTCGGGCAGGCGATCCTGGTCGCAGTGCCCTACGCCGCCCTGCCCGGCATCGGCCGTGAACTCGGCCCGGCGCTCTCGGGCAAGGTGGTGCTGGACGCCTGCAACGCCGTCCCGGCCCGTGACGGGGAGATCGCGGCCACGGCCAAGGAGAAGGGCATCGGCATGCTGTCGGCCGAGCTGCTGCCGGGCGCGCGCGTGGTGCGCGCCTTCAACACGATGGGGTATCGGGTGTTCCAGGCCCAGGCGCACCGGGCGGGCGACAAGCTGGCCGTTCCCATCGCCGGCGACGATCCGGCCGCCCTGCAGGTCGCCTCCGTCCTGGTGCGCGACGCGGGCTTCGAGCCCGTCGTGACCGGCGGCCTGGCGACGGCATCGCAATTCGCCCAGGGCGCCCCCGGCTATGGCCAGCAGGTCACGGCACGGGAGCTGCGCGAGCGCCTCGGCCTCCCGGAGCAATAGCGTGAACGGCAACGCGGCCGCTGAGCCGGCCCGCACCCCGGCCGAGGGGTCCGGACCCTCTACCCTTTCCTACCGCCTGCTGCGGCGCATCCTGGACGTGCGTCCGGTCGAGGCCCGGGCGCTGCTGTGGGCCTGGATCTACATCTTCGCCGTCTTGTGCTCGTACTACGTCATGCGCCCGATCCGCGACCAGGCGGGGATCGCGGGCGGGGTGAACAACCTGCAATGGCTGTTCACCGGCACCTTGCTGGGCATGCTGGCGCTGAACGTGCCCTTCGCCTGGCTGGTGCGGACGATGCCGCGCAGTCGCTTCATCCCGCTCACCTACCGCTTCTTCGCCGCCAACATCCTGCTGTTCGCCGCGGCGCAGTGGGCCTTCTCAGGGCCGGCCGCGATCTGGGTCGGCCGGGTGTTCTTTGTTTGGATGTCGGTCTTCAACCTGTTCGTCGTGTCCGTGTTCTGGGCCATGCTCGTCGACCTGTTCAGCGCGGAGCAGGGCAAGCGCTTGTTCGGCTTCGTCGCGGCCGGCGCCTCGCTCGGCGCCATCCTCGGCTCCGCCGCGACGGCGTCGCTGGCGGCGCTGGCGCCGCCGGGCC
>CAXTUO010000560.1:0-3315 GCA_964247175.1 uncultured Acetobacteraceae bacterium
CGCTGGTAGAACTGCAGCGCGTCGGCCAGCATGGTGCCCCATTCCGGCGTGGGCGGCTGCGCGCCAAGTCCCAAAAAGCCGAGCGCCGCCGCGTCCAGGATGGCGGCGGAGAAGCCGAGCGTCGCCTGCACGATCAGCGGCGCCAGGCAGTTGGGCAGCACGACCAGCAGCATCAGCCGCAGCACCCCGGCCCCGGCGCTGCGCGTCGCCACCACGTACTCGCGCGTCAGCTCCCCCAGCGCCGCCGCCCGCGCCAGCCGCACGTAGCCCGGCAGCAGCACGACGGCCACCGCCAGCATGGCGTTGGTCAGGCCGGGTCCCAGGATCGCCACCACGACGATGGCCAGCAGCAGGCTCGGGAACACCAGCAGCACGTCCATCAACCGCATGATCGCGATATCCAGCACCCCGCCGGCGAAGGCCGCGACAAGGCCCAGCAGGGTGCCGAGCGAGAGCGACAGCGCCACCACGGTCGCGCCGATCAGCAGCGACAGCCGCGCGCCGTAGATCAGCCGGGTCAGGATGTCCCGCCCCAGGCTGTCGGTGCCGAGGGGGAAGGTCGCCTGCCGGAACGGCGGGGCCAGGAAATGTTCCCGGAACTGCTCGGCGGGTCCGTGCGGCGCGACCACAGGGGCGGCGATGGCAACGGCGATCAGCACCGCCATGACGGCGAGCCCCGCCACTGCGCCTGGGTTCTCCAGCAGGCGGCGGAACAGCCCGGCGCGCGGCGCCGCGAGCGTGGCGCTCACGGCCGGGGTCTCGGATGCGGCGCTCAATGCCGTAGCCTCGGATGCGGCATCTAATGCCGCAGCCTCGGGTTCAGCACGCCGTACAGCACATCGACGCCCAGGTTCACCAGCATCACCAGCACGGCGATCAGCAGGGTGCCGCCCTGCAGCACGTTGTAGTCGCGGCGCTGCACGCTTTCGACCAGCCAATGGCCGACGCCGGGCCAGGCGAACACCGTCTCGGTCAGGATCGCGCCGCCCAGCAGCGCGCCCACCTGCAGGCCGAGCACGGTGACGACGGGGATCAGCGCGTTGCGCAGCGCGTGCACCACCACGACGCGGCCCGGCGCCAGGCCCTTGGCCCGGGCGGTCCGCACGTAGTCCTCGCCCAACACTTCCAGCATCGCGGACCGGGTCATGCGGGCGATGGTGGCGAGCGGGATGGTGCCGAGCACGATGGCCGGCAAGATCAGGTGGCGCAAGGCGGAGCGGAACGCCCCGGCGTCGTCGCTCCACCAGGAGTCGATCAGCAGGAAGCCGGACCACGGCTCGACGTAGTAAAGGTCGTCGATGCGGCCCGACACCGGCGTCCAGCCGAGGGCGACCGAGAAGATCAGCACCGCCATCAGCCCCCACCAGAAGATCGGCATGGACGCCCCGGTGACGGACAGCCCGATCAGCCCGTAGTCCAGCGCCGACCCGCGCCGCACCGCCGCCATCACGCCCAGCGGCAGGCCGAGCACGACGGCGAACAGCAGGGCGCAGGCGGCGAGTTCGAGGGTCGCGGGGAAGAAGGTCTTGAACTCCGTCCACACGCTTTCCTGGGTCACGACGGAGCGGCCGAGATCGCCGTGCAGGAGCTGGCCCTGGTAGTCGAGGAACTGCTTCCACAGCGGCTGGTCGAGGCCAAGCTCGTGGCGGAAGTAGGCGAGGCGCTCCGGGGAGATGCCGCGCTCGCCGACGCGGACCTCCACGGGGTCGCCGGGGATCGAGTGGATCAGCAGAAAGCCCAGCAGCGTGACGCCGATGAAGGTCGGGACGATCAGCGCCAGCCGCCGGGCCAGGAGGCGGAACACGGTGTTAAGGAGCTACTGGATATCGACTTGTGCAAAATCGTGGATGCCCAAGGGACTCATGACGTAGCCCGTGACCTCCTTGCGCATCGGCTGGAAGGCGACGGAGTGCGCGATCAGGAAGAACGGCGCTTCCTCGCGCATGACCACCTGGGCCTGCTCATACAGCTTGGCGCGTTCCGCCTGGTCGGGAAGGGCGGCGGCCTTGTTCACCAGGGCGTCGAACTCCTGGTTGCACCACTTGGATGCGCTGCCGCCGCCGGGCCGGGCCGCGGCGCAGCCGGCAAGAGGCACAAAGAAGTTGTCGGGATCGCCGTTGTCGCCGGTCCAGCCGAACATCGCCGCCATGTGCTCGCCGGCCTGGATGCGCTTGCGGTACTCGCCCCACTCGTAGCTGACGATCCGCGCCTTGACGCCGACCTTGGCGAGGTCGGACTGCATCAGCTCGGCGATGCGGCGGGCGTCGGGGTTGTAGGGCCGCTGCACCGGCATGGCCCACAGGTCGGTTTCGAACCCCTCGGGGAAGCCGGCTTCGGCCAGCAGCTTCTTGGCGGCGTTGGGGTCGAACGGCCAGGGCTGCACGGCGTCGTTGTACGACCACATGGTGGGCGGGATCAGGTTCTTGGCCGGTTGCCCGGCGCCGAGGTACACCGCGTCGATGATCGCCTTCCGGTCGATGGCCATGTTCAGCGCCTGCCGCACCCGCTTGTCGTCGAACGGCTTCTTCTGGTTGTTGAAGGCGAGGTAGCCGATGTTGAGGCCGGGCTGGTCCATCAGCGTCAAGGACGCATCGGACCGGATGCCCGGCAGGTCCGCCGGCGCCGGGTAGGCCGAGACCTGGCACTCGTTGGCCCGCAGCTTCGCGAGCCGCACTGCCGGGTCCTTGTTGATGGAGTACACCAGCACGTCGAGCTTCGCCTTCGGCCCCCAGAACCCGTCGAACCGGCGGTAGCGGATCGTGGCGTCGCGCTGGTAGGCGACGAAGCTGAACGGCCCCGTGCCGATGGGCACCTGGTCGATCTGCTCGGGCTTGCCGGCGCGCGCCAGCACGTCGGCGTACTCGGCGGACTGGATGGCGATGAACTCCATCGCGAGGTCCGGCAGGAACGGCGCCGAAGGTTCGGTCAGGGTGAAGCGGACGGTGAGGGGGTCCACCTTCTCAAGCTTCGCGATCAGCTTCGCCAGGCCCATGTCGCCGTAGTAGTCGTAGGAACCGCCGGACACCTTGTGGAACGGGTGGTCCTCCTGCCCCTGGCGGTTGAAGGTGAACAGCACGTCGTCGGCGTTGAAGTCGCGCGTCGGCTTGAACTGGGCGTTGCTGTGCCACTTCACGCCGGGGCGCAGGTGCAGGGTGTAAACCTTGCCGTCCGGCGACACGTCCCAGCGCTCGGCCAGGCCCGGCTGAACGCTGGTGGTGCCGGGCTTGAAGTCGAGCAGCCGACCATAGACGGGATGGTTGGCGTCGAACGTCGTCCCCGTGGTGTTCAGCATCGGGCTGAAGTTCTCCGGCGAGC
>CAXTUO010000561.1:0-2754 GCA_964247175.1 uncultured Acetobacteraceae bacterium
CCTCGCGGACGAGCTGGCGGAGTGCGGGGAGGCCACGGCGCTGCTGGCCCGGCTCGACGCCGTGCTGGCCCGCCTCGCCTGCCACGGCAGCATCCGCGCCGGACGCCGCTTGAGGCAGGCCGAGATGGACGCGCTGCTGCGCCAGATGGAGGACACGCCACGCGCCGCCACCTGCCCCCACGGCCGCCCCACCTTCCTGAAGCTCAGCCGGGCCGAGATCGAGAAGCTGTTCGGCCGGCGCTGAGGCGCCTCAACGGCGGCCCCTGTCCCGACCAATGTCCCATGGGGCACGCGACGCCTCCATCAGCGCGTCGCCGCGGCCGATGCCGATGTCGGACAAGAGGCGGTCGTCCATCTCGGCCAGCAGCCGCCGGGTGCGGTGGGCGCGGCGCATCTCCATGAGGACGGCCCAGGCTTGCCGCAGCACCGCGCGGCCGGAACGGCTGGGAACGAAGCGGACCTGGGTCATCGTGCCGCGAGCGGCCATGGCATCCTCCATCAATGTCGGACCAGGATGGTCGGACAGGAGAATGGGATGGCGCCCGGCATCATGGAAACGAATTGCCTTAATATGGCCTATCAGCGATACTGATGGTCATGACCCTTCCCACCGGCCTCGACCCCGACCTGCTGCGCGCCTTTGCCTACATTGCGGAGGAAGGCAGCTTCACCCGCGCGGCGCAGCGGGTGGGGCGCACGCAGTCGGCGGTGTCCATGCAGGTGCAGCGGCTGGAAACATTGTTGGGCCAGCGCCTGCTGTCCCGCGGCAAGGGAGGCGCCGTGCAGGTGACGCCGCATGGCCAGTTCCTGCTGGGGCGGGCGCGGGAGTTGCTGGCGCTGAACGACGAGATCTGGACCAGCTTCCGCGCGCCCACCGTGCAGGGGACGGTGCGGCTCGGCACGCCGGACGACTACGCGCTGCGCTACCTGCCGCAGATCCTGAAGCGCTTCGCCGACAGCTACCCGGCCGTGCAGGTGGATGTGCTGTGCATGACGTCGCGCGACCTCCTGGAGCGCCTGCGCGAAGGCGAGCTGGACCTCACGCTTTGCTCAGAAGGAACGCCCAAGGCCGCGATTTGGCCGACAGTGCCGCTGTGGCGCGGGCCGCTCACCTGGATCACCTCCACGGCTCACGCGCCGCACCGGCTGGACCCGCTGCCGGTGGCGCTGGCCGCGGACCATTGCACCTGGGCGGAGGCGGCGCTGCGCGCGCTGGACGCGGTGGGGCGGCGCTACCGGATCGCCTATCGGTCGGCGACGCAGTTGGGCACGCACGCCCCGGTGCTGGCCGGGCTGGCCGTCACCGTTTCGACGGTGTCCTGGCTGCCCGACGGGCTGCGCCCGCTGCGCCCGGAGGAAGGGATGCCCGCCTTGCCCGACTTCGGCATCCTGCTGCTGCGCCATCCCGACGCGCGCCAGCCGGTCACGGACGCGCTCGCCTCGTATATCGCCGAGACCTTCCAGACCGAGACGCTGCGCGATCGGGCCGCCGCCTGACGGTTACAGGTGGGCCAGCACGCTTTCCGCCGTGCTGACCTCGAAGCCGCCGGGCGATTCTACGCCCAGATGCGCCACCCGTCCGTCCTCCACGAGCATCGCGTAACGCTGGCTGCGGATGCCGAGGCCGCGGGCCGTCAGGTCCAGCTCCAGCCCAAGCGCCTTGGTGAAGGCGCCGGACCCGTCGGCCAGCATGGTGATCCGGCCGTCCACGCCCTGGTCCTTTGCCCAGGCCTGCAGGACGAAGGGGTCGTTCACCGCGACGCACGCCACGCGGTCCACGCCTTTTGCCCGCAGCGTGTCCATGTTCTCCAGGTAGCCCGGCATGTGCCGCATGCTGCAGGTGGGGGTGAAGGCGCCGGGCACCGCGAACAGCACGGTCTTGCCCGTCCCGAACACCTCCTCGGTGGCAACCTCCTTGGGCCCGTCCGGCGTGGCGGCGGTCAGCTTCATCGGGGGTATGGCGTCGCCGATCTTAATCATTTCGCAATCCCTGGTGATGCAAGATGCGGGAGTCGTAGCCGTCCGGCGCCCCCGAGTCACGTTGCAAGTCACGTTCCCCTGATGCGGGCGGATTTTGCGGGGCGGGGGGCCAGGCGGCGGCAACGCCCGCCGCCGCCATGCGATCTTGCTCCGACGCCATCACAGGCCAATTTGGTGCCCATGACCGACCGTGACGCCGACCCCGACGCGACCTCCCTGACCGGCCAGCTGCTGATCGCGATGCCGGCGATGGACGACCCGAACTTCGCCCACAGCGTGATCCTGCTGTGCGCCCATACCGATGAGGGCGCCATGGGGATCGTGCTGAACCAGCCCTTGGCCAAGCCGAGCTTCGACGCGCTGCTGGCCCAGCTCGACGTGGAGCCGGTGCCGCCGGCCCGGCAGATCCAGCTTTGCCAGGGCGGCCCGGTGGACCATGGCCGCGGCTTCGTGCTGCACACGTCGGACTGGACCTCGGACAGCAGCCTGCGCGTCGATGACCGTTTGGCGCTGACTGCGAGCCTGGACGTGCTGCAGGAGATCGCGCAGGGCGGCGGCCCCAAGGAGGGCTTGCTGGCGCTGGGCTACAGCAGTTGGGGGCCGGGCCAGCTCGACCGGGAGATGCAGGAGAACGTGTGGCTGTCCGCGCCGGCCAAGCTCGATTTGCTGTTCGACCCGGACCATGAAAGCAAGTGGCGCCGGGCGCTGGCGATCCTGCGGGTGGACCCGGTGCTGCTGTCGAGCACGGCAGGGCGGGCTTAGGCGGAGCGCGAC
>CAXTUO010000561.1:2764-3314 GCA_964247175.1 uncultured Acetobacteraceae bacterium
GCCCGGAGGTCCGCATGGGCGTGGTTCAGCTACCCGACGAGTTGCAGCGCGTGATCGAGCGGCAGGTGGCCGAGGGCCGCGCTGCCGATCTGGCCGCGTTCCTGGAAGAGGCCGTCATGCGCTTGGTGAACGAGACCCGCGCCGAGGAAGAGGCGGTCCGGCAGGCGGCTGAGGCCGGATTGACCGACATCGAAGCGGGCCGTTTTACGATGGTGACCACCCCGGAGGACGGGCAGCTCCTGCAGAAGCGTTTGATGACAAAATTGCAGGCCCGCTTGGCCGCTGACGGGTAGTTGGCCTACCGGCTCACCCGGGTAGCGGAAGAGCAGATCGACGCCCTCCTCCTTGATAGTGCCCGAACCTGGGGCCTCGAAGCGGCTGGCCGATACGGCCAACTGATCCTGCTGGTCATGGCCGCGCTCGGAGATGAGCCGGACATGCCCGGCTCCGTCGAGGTTCCCCGGCTACCCGGCATCCGTGCCTACCCGACCCGGCTGAGCCGCCTCCGGGTCGAGCCGGCACGCCGCGTTGCCGCACCTCGCCACCTCGT
>CAXTUO010000562.1:0-3314 GCA_964247175.1 uncultured Acetobacteraceae bacterium
GCCTACTGGCATAGCCAATGCGATACCGAACCTGAATGTCAGGAGATCGGTTGTCATGCACGAAACCTCTTTAGTGGAACCGCTACCCCAAGCGGTCGAAGGCGCCCGGCCCGCCGTTCCGGCGCGACGGCTCGACATCGCACAGCTGGTCCATCCCTCAGACTGGCTGCGCCTTCCGCCCAGCCTTCGCCGCCGGTTCGAGGCCGGCCACGGTCCCGTCACCTACCTCGGCGCCATGGATTTCGAGAATTCGGCCGCCGGCCTGGTGTTCGCGTGGCTGGCCCGTGCCTTCGGCGCGCCGCTACCCGCCCAGCGCGCCACCGGCACCCCCGTCACCGTCGAGGTCCGCGCAACGGGCGACGGCGTTTTGTGGACCCGTCAGCTTGGCGCCGCGCAGCGGGTCCGCTCCGTCAAATCGGCCGGACCTGGCGGCACCGTGCTGGAACGCACGGACGGAGGCCTCGGCATGGTGCTCGACGTATCGGCCCCCGACGGCGCGCTCGTCTTCACGAGCCGCCGCTTCTTCTTCGCAGCCGGACCTTGGCGCGTGCCGATCCCTGCGGTGCTGACGCCCGGCCGCTGCCAGGTCGAGCACCGGGCGGTCGATGACACCCGCTTCCGCTTCACCCTCACGATGATCCACCCGCTCTGGGGCACGACGTTCCGCCAGACCGGCCTATTCACAGACACCCAGGAGAGCCTGCCATGAACGCCGTCTTCGCAATCCTTTCCGTCCAGGCCCTGATCGGCGCCTTTGACAACCTGTGGCATCACGAGTTGGAGGCGAAGCTTCCCCAACACATTTCGGCCCGCTACGAGCTTGTGCTCCATGCCGCCCGGGAGGGCATCTACGCCGTGCTGTTCCTGGGCCTCGCCTGGGCGCGATGGGAGGGCGCCTGGGCCTGGGTCCTCGCCGGCCTGCTGGCGGTCGAGATCGTTATCACCCTCGCCGACTTCATCGAGGAGGACATGACCCGGCGCCTTCCCAACCTGGAGCGCGTCCTCCACACGATCCTCGCCGTCAGCTATGGCTGCTTCGTCGCCGCCCTGGCGCCCGAGATGCTGACCTGGGCCGCCGCACCAACGGGTCTTCCGTTCGTGAATCACGGCTGGGTGTCGCTGCTGTTCACGCTCTATGCCGTTGGGGTGTTCGCGTGGAGCGTCCGCAACTGGATCGCGGTTGCCCGCCTGTATCGGGCCGCGCGGACCGCGCTTCCGGACGTGACGGTTGCCCCACCGCATGGCCCGGCCGTGCTGGTGACCGGCGGCACCGGCTTCATCGGCACCGCCCTGGTCCACAGCCTGCTTGCGGATGGCAAGCGGGTCATTGTTCTGACGCGGGACGCCCGCCGCGCCGCCGCCGGCTTCGGCCCGCGCGTCACGGTGGTCGACCGCCTCGATGCCCTGCCGGCGGAGACGCCAGTCGTGGCCGTCGTGAACCTCGCAGGCGCCAGCATCCTCGGCGGCCGCTGGTCCCCGCGCCGGAAGGCGCTGCTGCTGGCCAGCCGCGTCGAGGCGACCCGGGGCATCCGCGCCCTGGCCGAGCGGCTGGACCGCATCCCGGCCGTGCTCGTGAACGCTTCGGCAGTGGGCTTCTACGGTGTCCGGGATGCCGGCGTGGAACTCGACGAGACTGCGCCCCCGCAGCCCGGCACCTTCCAGTCCGATCTCTGCGCCGCGTGGGAAGCAGAAGCGAAAGCCATGCGAGCGCTCGGCATGCGCGTTGTCATGGCGCGCTTCGGCGGGGTCATCGGCCAGTCGGGCGGCCTTTATCCCCCGCTCGCGGCGGCAACCCGGTTGGGTCTCGGCGCAATCTTGGGCAGAGGATGCCAGCCGATGCCTTGGGTCCACCTGGACGACGCCGTGGCCGCGATCCGCTTCGCCATCGACAGGACGTCCTTGGAGGGCGCGATCAACGTGGTGGCCCCCGGCCTCGTGCCGCAAGCCGCGTTCGCGCGGTCCCTGGGGTCCTTTTACGGAACGACCGTGCGGCTGCGGGTTCCGGGACGGGTGATCCGGATGGCTGGCGGCGAAGCTGCGACACTCCCGCTCGACGGGCAGGCCGCAACGCCCCGCCGCTTGCTGGCCGAGGGCTACCGGTTCAAGCACTCATCTCTCGACAGCACGCTTGTTGACCTTGCGGGAACACGGGAGGCGACCGAAGGCTGCGAAACTGAGATCGGGTCAGCGGTGATCGCCCGTTGAGGCGCGAGGCGCCCCAGTTGGCTTGGCCGGGGCGCCTTGAAAGAGCAGTCTGGCATGTCAAACCTGCCAAGGCTCTTCCCAGAGTCTGCTGGGAGGGACTCCTGCATCAGATTTCTGCATCAGGAAAATTCAGTCGGATCAATGGCCAGCATTTGATGAAGAAATCTTGAGTTATGCTCGGCGAACGGAATGGATACATTGCTCAAGGCAAACCCACATGTTTACCTGGACAGTGCCGTACGAGGGCAGGAGACTCGGCTATGTCAATCATCGCACGCCGTCCGGCGATCATGGGTTCGTGCCTTGGCTTGATGCTTCCTGGAGCGGCCACGCGAACAGCAGCCGCGGCCAGCAAAACCATTGGCCAGAAATGGATCGATGGATGGAACGCGGCCGATCCGGGCCTGCTGGTTGAGGTCTTCACCCCGGACGCGATCTATGAGGACGTGGCGTTCGGGATAAGGAAGAAAGGGAGCGCAGAGCTGCGCGGGCAGCACAAGTCCGATCATGATGATGTCGGCGGATTTTACGTGAGGCTCATTGCCAGCCATGTCGCGGATGGGCGAGGCACCATCGAGTGGGTGTATGGCGGCAAGGATGTCGGCTTGTTCAAGACCGGCAAGCCGTTCGAGGTACGGGGTGTGAGCGTGATCGAGGTGCGCGGCGGCCGCATCTCCCGCAATCTCGATTACTATGATGCAGCAACGATCATGAAGCAGGTGGGACTTCTACCCGCCTCCTGACGCCATCCCGTTTGTGACGATGGCTTTTGTTGCGTTTTGGTGAGCTCTGATTTCGCTGAAATCCGTGCAGTCAGCAATGCCTCGGTTTGAAAGGTGTTGAGTTTTGCATTCAACGACCGGACCAAGAAGCACGATGGCGCAGGCTTCCGCCATGATCGTGCTTGCCGGCCAAGGGGCGCGCGGTCCATGCTCGCACCCTGTTCGTCGTGACCGAAGCCGATGCCGTCGCGATCCGCGCCGCCTTCCTCGTGGAAGGCGAGTTGTCCGCCATCATCGAGCTGCGACAGCGCTTCCCGGGCATCACCGACCATGCGCAGGCGCGGGCATGTGCCCGGACCATCGCCGGCTGGCAGCCGCCGCCCGCGG
>CAXTUO010000563.1:0-3311 GCA_964247175.1 uncultured Acetobacteraceae bacterium
AGGCTGCGCCGCGTCCCCAGGTGATCCCCGTCCGCCTCGCATAGGGCTGTCCCGCCCTACTCTGCCAGCGAAACGCTGACCGCGTCGCCCATCGCCAGTGCCGATGGCGGGACTGGTTCCGGGGCCGGGGCCACCGACTGGACGAGACCCAGGATGGCGCGCCGGTAATTGCCATATGCGGCCTCGGGCGAAAGGTGCTCGTCGAAGTAGGCGCGGCCCGCCTCGGACATGCGGGCGTTCAACCCCGGGTCGAGCAGCCGCAGCATCGCCGCGGGGAAGCGCGGGATGTCCTCCTCGACGAGGCAATGGACGCCATCCACGAGGTCCAGCCCGTCAATCCCCGTGGGGGTTGATACCAGGGGCACGCCGCGGGAAAGCGCATCCATCACCTTGATCTTGATCCCGGTGCCGAAGGCGAGCGGGACGATGATCGCGGCGCACGTGCTGGTGAGAGCCTCGATGTCCTCGACGTAGTCCAGGAACCGCACCTGCGTCCCGAAGCGGGCGGCGGCGGCCCTGAGCGCCGCGCTGGCGCCCTTGCCGGCGACGAGGAGCTCGGCGTCGGGCCGCGCCTCCAGCAGTTTGGGCATCGCGTGCTGCAGAAACAGCAGAAGGCCATACGAGTTGGCGGAATATCCGAGATTGCCGAGGAACAGGAAGCTGGCACGCCCGTCGAAGCACCGGGCGCGCTGGGAGGCTCCCTGCTTGAGCACCGGCTTGATGGTGGCCACGTTCCGCGCGCCTGTTTCCGTGCGCAACCGGTGGCTCTCGTGGGCATTGAGAAGCAGGACCTGGTCGAACAGTCCCGGCATGGCCCGTTCCCGATGCGCCAGCACCGCGCTTTCATGCGTCAGCAGGCGGCGCTGCACGAGGCCGCCCCGCATGATGCCGTGCAGCGCCCGGGGCACAAAGCGGGCGAAGGTGCCGAGAGGGTTGATCCCGGCATCCGGATGCTTCCTCATGACGGCGAGCACGCGCTGGTAGCGCAGAGAGTACAGGTCGTCGAGGTAGAGGACACGGCGGCACCCGTCCCGCAGGCGGTCCGGCAGGTGCTGCACCATGCGGATCGTATCGACGAGGATGATCGCCGGGTCGAAGCCTTCGAGCAGGCTGGCGATCCGGCCGGACGTCCCCGGGGCGGCCAGCAGCGTTTCCTGGATGGCCCGGCGCCGCAGCACTAGGCTCATGGCGGCGGCGATGCCCAAGCGGATGGCGACGCCCGCAGGCTGGAAGAATGCGACCCGGCAAGGCGCCATCTGCGTGCGGGTGGCCTCGAACTTGTCCGAACTGATGCAGAGCAGCAGGACGTTGTCGCGCCCGAGCGTTTCCACGGCAAAGTCGAGGAAGCCTGCCAGCACCGTCTTGCGCCCAGAGTCGACCGGGTAGGGAAAACCGGAGCTGAGCACAAGGAGGCGCGGCCGCGGCGGGGAATGAGCCATCATTTCTTTCGCGCCCGTTCCCTTCCTTAAGGGAGGAGCCCGCCTTTCCGTGTTGTCGGTTGCAGGACATCGGTCGTGTCGCGGTCGTTGCCTCTGCGGCGTTCGGATGCGGCGTGACCGAAGCATCGCCGATTCGCTGTCTCGGTCAGGGTGGTGCGGTCGGCAGCGCACCTCCGCCCGCCATGGCAGTTGCGACGGGATGCACCTGTTCCGTGTCACGGAGGGCGGCGTCGCCCGCAAGCCGCGGCTTGAGGACCGCGTCGGCTGCCTGCGCCCGGCTGCGCGCGCCGACGGCGACCCCGTGGTTCAGCGTCCGGCGCATGGCATCCCGGCTTCCGCCGGCCCTTCCGGGTCCTGCGCCGCGACCGTCAGCATGCGTGCCCCGGGTTCCATCAGGTCGATCGCGGTGGCCGCGGTGGCCGCCAGGCGGCGCCATTGCGCCCCGGTCATCCGTGCCCAGCCCTGCTGCTCGTAGAGCAGCGTGCCTTCATGCGGCGGTTGGACGAAATCGTAACCGGGCGTCGGGCGGAAGCGCTCGACCGACAGGTCCTTTTCGAGTTCGGCTATTGCGCGCCGTTGCGAGGTGAAGCACGCCAGCATCCGCCGCTTCCTGTCGGCCGCGTCCGGGTCGAGTTCCACGCGGATTTCGCCGAACTGCTTCGCTGGCAGGAACCTGCCGGTTTCGACGGGCACCGTTCCGACGTGGCCCGCGGCCGTATCCTCGTCCGCTGTTCCCGCTTGCGCGGCACGGTAGCCCGTCATCTCCCAAACCGGGATGCCCGGGACCAGCCGGCAGGCCGCGTGCGCGACGAACGCGGCGGCGTCGTGATCGGCGTGGCCTCCCTCGTAGGCGTGCGTCAGCAGGAGGTCGGGGCGGCACCGGCGCAGGATCATCGCGAGGCCCACCGCGAGCTCGGCCATCGTTTCCGCCGCCACGCGGTCGCGCGCGCCCAGGCACGAGTGCTCGAACTCCGTCCCGCCCGTTCGCGCCGCGTCGGCGGCCTCCCGCAGCCGGGCGGCGGCGTAGTGTCCCCGGGACCACCAGCCGCGCGACCAGGCTTCCCGGTGCGACGACGCCCCGTCCGTGAGGTGCACCAAGGTGAGGCGGCGCATCGTCGCGAACTGGCCCCCCGCCCCCAAGGTCTCGTCGTCCGGATGCGCGGCGAGCAGCAGGACGTGCAGCGCCGCAAAGGGCGCGCGCTGGGTTTCCGTTCCCGCCGCCCTCATCGCCGCCCCGTTCATGGCCGGACCTCTTGCCGGAGCAACCCCGGCGCGGCCGTTCCGGCGTTCGGTCGGCTGGCACGGTGGAGCAGCGCGTCGCCGAACGCCGCCAGGTAGGCGTCGGCGAACCGGTCGGCGCTGCAAAGGCTGCTCGGCAACGCAGCGTCCCTGCGGAGCGCCTCCAGCTCCGCCGGGTGTTCGATCAGCCGGCCCAGCACGCGGGCGAGGTCATCGGCCGAGTTGACGCGGAACGGGACGGCGCCCCCGACCGTCCCTGCGAGCTCACGCAGCCCGCCGTGGTCGGCATAGATGACGGGGACCCCGCGGCACACCGCCTCGAGGGCGCCCATCCCCTGCGGCTCGGCGATCAGCGAGGGGATCACGAGCACGTCGATCTCGTCGAAGAAGTCGTCCTGGGATGTCCAGCCCGCCAGCTCGACCTGTGGAAGGTTCCCGGCCTGTCCCCGCAGTTCCCGCGTGTAGTCCGGCGTTCCCGTGCCGGCGATCTTGGCCGTCCATCCCTCCGGCGACAGGCGGTGCAGGGCGTCCAACAACAGGCCGACTCCCTTGTAGGGCAGCAGCCGGCCCAGGAAGCCGATGCCGACCGGCGATCCCGGGACACTGTTGCTGCGGGGGCGCGGAGGCCGACCC
>CAXTUO010000564.1:0-3311 GCA_964247175.1 uncultured Acetobacteraceae bacterium
GGTCGGCGTCGGCACCCCATGCGTCCGCGCGAAGTCGAGCGGCACGCCATAGATCGCGTCGATCTCCATGGGCCGCCCCCCTTCCAGGTCCTGCAGGATGCTCGGCTTGTGGTGCGACTGGGCACCCTGGGCGATCTGCCCCTCGGCGTTCGGCTTGACGGGGCAGCCCATGGCGGCGGCGATGGCGGCGCCCTCCGCCAGGATGCGCCGGGTCGCGTCGCGGCAGCCGTCTTCGGCAAAGATCCGGGCCGGCGCGCAGCCGGTCAGCACCGCCAGCGGGCCGCTGCCGAGGTTCAGCAGCAGCTTGGCCCAAACCGCGTCACGGATGCGGTCGGTCACCTCCATGACCAGGCCGCCGGCGCGCAGGATGGCGGCCAGCGCCTCGATGCGCCCAGACAAACGGCCGTCCGGGCGGCCGTCCGGCGCTCCCAGCACGATCCGGCTGCGCTGGTTCTCGACGTGCACCACGCCCGGCTCGGTGAGGGTGCAGGAGGAATAGACCACGCCGCCGACCACCTGCGCCGGGGGCACGGCGTCCCGCAGCGCGTCGCCGGGATCGAGCTTCGGCAGGCGCCGGCCCTCCTCGGCGCCGCCCGTTCCATGGAAGTACCACCACGGGATGCCGTTCATCGCGAAGACGACCGCGGTGTCCGGACCCAGCAGCGGGCTGATCCCGGCGGCGACGGAGGGCAGCGCCGGCGCCTTTACCGTGACGATCACGGCATCCTGGCGCCCCAACCCTTGCGCATCGGCAGCCGCGGCCACGCGGGCCTCGATCTCGCCATCCGCCGCGTGCACCCGCACCCCGCGTGCTTGGAGCGCCGCGAGCTGCGGACCGCGGGCGACGACGGAGACCGCGGCGCCGCCTTTCGCCAGCCGCCCTGCGACGTGGGTGCCGACCGCGCCGGCGCCGAACACACAGACCTTCATGGACCTTCTCGCCGCTGGGAGGCCGCATCATGCGGACACGGGCGCCCTGCGGCAACTGGACAGCGGCGCGGTGCGACTGTAACCGATCTACACAGGTTCGTATCCATTGCATCCAAGGCCCCCATGATTGCGCTTCCCGCCTCGCCCGGCGCCAGCATCGTTCCCGTGATCCTGTCCGGCGGCACCGGCACCCGGCTGTGGCCGGTGTCGCGCGAAAGCTTCCCGAAGCAGCTTTGGCCGCTGGCGTCCGACCGCACCATGCTGCAGGACACGGCACGGCGCGGGGTGGGGCCGGGATTCGCGCCGCCCATCGTGGTGTGCAACCACGAGCACCGCTTCCTGATCGCCGAGCAGTTGCGCGCCGCCGGCATCGCCGACGCCGAGATCGTGCTGGAGCCGGTCGGCCGCAACTCCGCGCCGGCGATCACCACGGCGGCGCTGCTGGCGGCGGAGACCGATCCGGAGGCCATCCTGTGGATGATGCCGGCCGACCACGCGATCCAGCGGACGGAAGCGCTGTATGAAGCGCTGAGCCGCGCCGCCGTTGCCGCCCGCGCCGGGCGGGTCGTGACGTTCGGCATGCAGCCGCGCCGGGCGGAAACCGCTTATGGCTATATCGAGGTCGGGCCGGAACTCGACGACGCGCCCGGCGTGCACGCCCTCGCGCGCTTCGTGGAGAAGCCGGACGCGGACATGGCGGCGCGGCTCGTGGCATCGGGCGACTATCTCTGGAACTCCGGCATGTTCGTGTTCACCGCCGCGACCCTGCTGGCGGAGATGGAGCGCTTTGCCCCCGACGTGCTGACGGCCGTGCGCCGCGCGGTCGCGGCCCGGGTGCGCGACCTTGATTTCACCCGGCTCGACCCCGAAGCCTTTGCCGCCTGCCCGAACATCAGCCTGGACTACGCGGTGGCGGAGCAGACGACGGTGGCGGCCGTGGTGCCGGCCGACCTCGGCTGGTCCGACGTGGGGAGCTGGGACGCGCTATGGGAGCAGTCGGCGAAGGACGGCGCCGGCAACGCCACCGTGGGCGACGTGCTGCTGGAAGGGGCGGACAACTGCTACGTCCGCAGCGACGGCGTGCTGACGGCGGTGGTGGGCTTGCAGGACGCCGTGGTGGTGGTCACGGGCGACGCCGTGCTGGCGATGCACCGCAACCGGGCGCAAGACGTGAAGCGCGTGGTGGACCGCCTGCGCGGGGCCGGGCGGCACGAGGCGGTGGCGCACAACCGGATGTACCGGCCCTGGGGCTTCTACGAGCGGCTGATCCTCAGCGACCGGTTCCAGGTGAAGCGGATCGTGGTCACGCCGGGCCACAAGCTATCCCTTCAAAGGCACTTCCACCGCGCGGAGCACTGGGTCGTGGTGAGCGGCGTCGCGCTGGTGACACGCGACGACGAGGAGCTGATGGTGCGGGAGAACGAGAGCGTGTACCTGCCGCTCGGCTGCACGCACCGCTTGACCAACCCCGGGCGCATCCCGCTGACGCTGATCGAGGTGCAGGCAGGCAGCTACCTGGGCGAGGACGACATCGTCCGCCTGGAGGATACCTATGGCCGCATCTAACCTGAAAGGCCGCTTGTGCCCGTAGCCTTGATCACCGGCGTCACCGGCCAGGACGGCGCCTACCTCGCCCAGCACCTCCTCGACCGGGGCTATGAGGTCATCGGCCTGATGCGGCGGTCCGCATCGTCCGACGTGATCGGCGAGCGGCTGCGCTGGCTCGGCGTGCTCGACCACGTGCAGCTCGTGGACGGCAACCTCGTCGATCTGTCGAGCCTGATCCGCATCATCCAGGCGCACAAGCCGGACGAGGTGTACAACCTGGCGGCGCAGAGCTTCGTCGCCGCGTCCTGGCAGCAGCCGCTGCTGACGGGGTCGGTCACGGCGCTCGGCGCGGGCAACATCCTGGAAGCGGTGCGCCTGATGCGGCCGGAAGCGCGGTTCTACCAGGCGTCGTCGTCCGAGATGTTCGGCCTGATCCAGGAACCCGTGCAGTCCGAGCGCACGCCGTTCTACCCGCGCAGCCCCTACGGCGTGGCCAAGCTGTATGCCCATTGGATGACGGTGAACTACCGGGAGAGCTTCGGCCTGCACGCCAGCAGCGGCATCCTGTTCAACCACGAAAGCCCGCTGCGCGGCATCGAGTTCGTGACCCGCAAGGTGACGGACGGGGTGGCGCGGATCAAGCTGGGCCTGGCCCAGGAGCTGCCGCTCGGCAACCTCGATGCCAAGCGCGACTGGGGCCATGCGCGCGACTACGTGCGGGCGATGCACCTGATGCTGCAGCAGGACCAGGCGGACGACTACGTGATCGCGACCGGCGCCACCACCAGCATCCGCGACCTGTGCCGCATCGCCTTCGCCCATGTCGGCCTCCA
>CAXTUO010000565.1:0-3307 GCA_964247175.1 uncultured Acetobacteraceae bacterium
GCGGCCGTCGCGGTCGTCGAAGCGCAGCACCAGCTCGCCGCGCTCCAGGCACTCGCCATAGGAGCTGCCGAGGAAGGGCGCCAGCATGCGGCCGCGCAGCGACGGGTCGGGCGGGTCCCAGTCGATGTCGAAGTACTCGGCATACGGGCTGGCGCGGCCCCATTCCAGCACGTCGAGCCACCAGCCGTTGTCGTTGCCGCCGACGCCCATGTGGTTCGGCACGATGTCGAGGATCAGGCCCATCTGCTGCGCGCGCAGTGCCGCCACGAGCCGATGCAGCGCCTCCTCGCCGCCGAGTTCCGGGTTGATCGTGTTGTGGTCCACGATGTCGTAGCCGTGGGTCGATCCGGCGCGCGCCGTCAGCAGCGGGGACGCATACAGGTGGCTGACGCCGAGCCGGGCATAGTACGGCACCAGGGCCGTCGCGTCGTCCAAGGTGAAATCGCGGTGGAATTGCAGGCGGGCGGTCGCAGAGAGAGGCTTCATTTGGACTTTCTGGCATCGGCAAGCCCGGCAAGCCGGGCAGTCACCGCGGGGTTGTCAAGCAAGGCGCCCGCCGGGCCGGGAAGGCGGCGGCGCCAGTTGGGGTGCTCATCAAGCGTGCCCGGCAGGTTCGGCTGCTCGGGAAGCGCAAGGGCATCCTCGATGGGCAGCACCGCCAGGTCGCAGGCGGCCCCGCCGATGTGGCGCGCGGCGGCGTCGGCGATCCGGTCCGACTGGTCCGGTTCCGGCAAGTCCGCCTGCGCCGCGCCGCTGTCGAGCATCGTGTCCCACAGCGCCGAGCGGTCGCGTGCCCGAAGGTGCCGCTCGTGCTGCTGGTTCGACTCGTCGCCCAGCAGGCCCAGCCGGCCCCGCCATTCGAGGTCGCGCCCGGCCCACCAGCCGGCGACGGTCGGCAGGTCATGCGTGCTGGTCATCGCCGTGGCACCTTTGGTCCAGATGCGCGGCGAGGTGAAGCGGTCCTCGTGCTTCTCGAACCACAGGACGCGCATCCCGAGCATCCCGGCCCGCTCAAGCCGGTCCTGGAACCCGTCCGGGATGGTGCCAAGGTCCTCCGCCAGCACGATGGCGCGGTGGCGGTGCGATTCGAGCGCGATGAGCCGCAGCATGTCGTCGATAGGGAAGGAGATGTAGGCGCCGTCCGCCGCCGAGCCGCCGTCCGGCACCACCCAAAGCCGGGCGAGGCCCAAGGCGTGGTCGATTCGGACCCCGCCGGCGTGCCGCATCGTGCTGCGCAGCATTTCCAGGTAGGCGCCGAACCCATTCAGCACGAGGCCGCGCGGGGAAAAGGCCGCGAGGCCCCAGCTCTGGCCTTGCGGGCTGAGCAGGTCCGGCGGTGCCCCGACCGAAAGGCCGAGCAGGGTTTCCGCCTGCCGGCTCCAGCAATGGCTGCCGCCGGAGTCGGCGCCCACGGCGAGGTCGGCCACCAAGCCGATGGGCATGCCCGCGTCGCGCGCCGCCTGCTGCGCCGCCGCCATGCTGAGGCTGGCCTGCCATTGCATGAAGGCGTGGAAGGCGACCTCCTGGGCGTGGGCGGCGGCGAACTCGGCGACGGCCGGGTTGCTGGGGTTGCGGTGCTGCTCGGGCCAGTCGCGCCAGTGCCAACGGGTCGGGTCCGCGCGGAAATGATGGGCGTGCAGCGCCTCGAACCGGGCATGCGTTTCCAGCGCGTCGCCCTGCTGCGCGCGGTAGGCCGCCAACTCGTCGCGCATCGCGGGGGTTGCGGCGTCGAACAGGGTGCGAAGGGCCGAAAGGCGCTTGCCCGCGGCGGCGGGCCAATCGACGAAGTCTGCCGCTTCAAGCTGCCGGGTTTCGGCATCCGGCGGCACGTCGAGCCGGGTGTGCAGCACGTTCAGCAACATGCGGCTCGACGGCGAGTAGGGGCTGAAGCGGTCGGGATCGGCGGAGAACTGCGCGTGGACCGGGCTGATGGCGACGCCAGCGGCTCCGTGCGCGGCGGCGGAGCCGATCAGGTCCTGCAACGCGCCGAAATCGCCAAGCCCGGCATCCCCGGGCCGGCGCAGCGCATAAAGCTGCACGGCCAGGAGCCAAGGCCGGGTGCCCGGCGATGCATCCGCAACCGTGAAGCAGCGCCGGGGCGCCACCGCCAGCACCGTTTCCTGGGCGCCCAGGGTCAGCCGGTGATAGCCCGGCATGTCGATGGCCGGCAGCAGGGCGGCGCCGTCGCGGTCCTCGGCCGTGCCCTCGCGCAGGGTCCCGTCTTCCAGCACCAGCCGGAAACGGGCCGGCGCGACGCCGAGCACTACCGGCTGCCCGACTTCTGCTGTTACCAAAGGCGGCAAGGTTGCCGAGGCTTTGTCAACGGCCGCAAGGCTCGCCTCCAAATCGGACGCCGTCGCGGACGGCAGGCCGAGTGCCGCCAACACGGCATGCAGGGTGTCCGGCGCGACATCGTGCCACTCGCCATGCACATCCCGCCAACGCGGCGCGACGCCGGCATGTTCTGCAAGCCGAAGCAGCGGGTCGCCGGTCATCCCGATGTGACCTGCACGACGATGCTGCCGGGCGGCATCGCGGCGAGTTCCGTGCCGGGTGGATGGGCGAACACGGTGCCGCCCGCCGGTGCCTGGGAGGACAATGCCTCGTCTCCGATGTTCAGGGTGATCGCGAGGCGCCGGCCGGTACCCAGCCGCCATTCCGCCTGCACGGCGCCGGTGCCCAGCACCTCCACGTTCAGGCTGCGGCAGCCCGGCATGCCGGGCACGACATGCTTCTGCCTGAGCGCCAGCACATCCTGCACAAAGGCAAACATGGCGGGATCGGCCTCGTCGGCCACGGAAGCGTCGAACGTCGAAGGCGCGTTGGGGTCCGGGATCGCCGCGCGCCGCGCCTCGTCCTGGAACGCCGCAAAGTGCTTGAATTCGGCCCGCCGCCCTTCCCGCACCAGCTTGGCGAGATCCTCGTTGTGGCTGGTGAAGAACAGGAACGGGTTGCGGGCGGCGTACTCCTCGCCCATAAACAGCATGGGCACGAACGGGCACAAGAGCAGCAGCGCGGTGGCGGCGCGCAGGGCTTGCGGGTCAGCCAAGGTGGTCAGCCGGTCGCCCATCGCGCGGTTGCCGATCTGGTCGTGGTTCTGCAGGCACACGACAAAGGCGGTCGTCGGCAGATGCCCGCTCGGCTCGCCGCGCGGCCGGCCGAGATGGGGGGACACCTGGCCCTGATAGGCGAAACCGTTGGCCAGGCAGTCCGCGAGCAGCGAGGTCGCATCCTGGAAATCCTCGTAGTAGCCCTCGCTTTCCCCGGTCAGCAGGACGTGCATGCAATGGTGGAAGTCGTCCGCCCA
>CAXTUO010000566.1:0-3301 GCA_964247175.1 uncultured Acetobacteraceae bacterium
CCGAAGGCGTTGTGCAGACTGCGGTTCAGCCTTGTTTTACTTCCGGAACAATGCGCAAGTTCATGTAGGATGGTGCTGATCCACCCTGCCGCGCTGTGGAATGCTTGTCGTGGCGGCATCTGTATATGGTCAGTGCTTGGCGAGTAGAACGCGCGGTCGCCGCCGACCCGTACCGCCGCGCCGCTGTTCGCGACGATGGCCTCGGCCGCCTCCGGTGCGCGCCACGGCGCTTCGGCGAGCGTGGGCGGCACGAAGTCCGGCACATGATCCATCTGGCTGGCGTGGAACAACCCAAAAGCCCGCAGCATGGGGATGCGCCGCGTGGCCTCCTCGCCGTTGTCAGCCTCGGCGCTGTTCGGCGCTTCCACGCGCTTGAAGAAGAACGCCGTCGTGCTGCGCTCGCCCTTCCTCACCTGCCACCCGCGCTGGGCGGCTTGCTTGTAGGTACACCAGCGCGGGTCGCCGCTGTTGAAGGCCAAGGGCGACATGCCGAGCAGCAGGCAGTTGATCCCCTTGTAGCGGGCGCCTGTCGTCGCGTTCTGCGGCATGCCCGGCCCTGCGGCCTTGTCCGGGTCCCACGGCTTGCGCCAAGGCAGGGTGCCGGCCTCAAGCGCCGCGATCACCTGGTCGGTGACGGCGGCGTAGTGGTCGCGGGGACCGTCACGCTTCGTGCAGCTGCTGCCGCGCGGGTTGGAGTGCTTGGCCATCGGGGTGCTCCTCTTTGAACGCCCCCCGCGCGCCGCGGCCCGGCTGTCGGGGCAAGGGCGCGCCCTGGCGCGGGCCGCAGGCCCTTGCCCTTGCGGCGGCGGACGGGGTGCGGCAGCCGTCCCGCCCCGTGCCCGTCTCCCGCGTGTGTCCCTTCTCCTTCTCGCCTTGCCCGCGGCCGGGACGGCCGCGTCAGCAGTTCTGCCGCCTTGTCCCTGCTTCTTTCCGCGTGCTCAGGGCTTCGGGTCTTGTCCTGGCCGTGGCGTGCCGTCCGGCTCCGGACCGGGCGTTTCCTCCGTCTTCGGAACAGGCTTGTGTTCCGCATCCCTCTGATCCTCGAACGCGCGGAAGTGGGCGACAAGGGGAGCCGCAGCCGGCGGAGCCGGCTCGGGCTCGCGCGCGGCGTTGAGGATGGCGCCCAGCGCTGAGGTGCCCGCCTTGGACGCCACCATCGCGGCGGCCAGGCTGAGTCCTGGCAGGTCCGCCGGTGGCGGGAACCGCAAGGCGCGCAGCCTCATGCGGTCCCCGCTCGCGGCCGCCGGAGGCAGGTCCGCGGCGTCGCCGATCAGGATGTGCGGCCCGCCGGCCTGCGCCGCGGCGCGCAGCATGAAGTCCGCTCCCGCGCGGCCGACCAACGTGCCGTCATACTCCTGGCCGGCTCTGGTCGTGGCGATGTAAAGGTCGTTCCACGGCACCGCGCCGCTGCGCTCTAGGAAGCCGAGCGCCTTGCGCATGGCGTCCACCTGCCGCGGGTCGAGGATCTCGTCGAACATCCGGCGTACGCCGGAATTGTCCCCCTTGTGTGCGGCCACGCTGACCGCGACCATGCGCTCGCGCGTCACGACATCGAAGGCGAGCGCATGGCCCGCGTTCCGGGCGATGGCGGCCAGCAACAGGCGTTGGCTCCGCCCGTTGCCTTCCCTGGCGAAGTGGATGTCGTTCAAGCCCACGAAGGCCTCCGTCGCGCCCGCCGAGAACGCTGCAGGCGACATGCTGGCCAGGAAGCCTTGCGCCGCAAGCCGCTTGAACACCGCCTCGGCGCGGGGTGCGATCACGTCCGGGCTCGCGAACGCCTGCACTGGGCTGGCCGGGTGGTCGTGCTCGCGCCTCGCGAGTGGTGTGGTCCTGGCCTGCCCCGCCCAGGCATACACGTCCTGGAACAATTCGAAGTGGATCATCTTGAGCGTGTCGAACGTGAACGGCGGACCGGGCAACCGCGTCCTGAGCAACCGCTCACGAACCGCGGCAAGGTCAGCTTCGGCGATACTCAGCTCCGCCTGGCCGGTGATCCCAAGCTTGTTGCGCAGTGTGCCATTGGGTAGCAGATAGGGATCGTCAGCACCCGGCATGGAGTTGGCGGACGGCCGCGATCAGTTCCGCGTCGCTGATCTGCCCGGCGTCATGCAGGTCCATGAGCGCCCGTGCGGCGGCCGACACTGCCATACCCTCGATGCGTGCCGACGCAACCGCATCCCGGGTGGCGTCACGGCGGGCCGCGACCTCCTTTTCCGTCAAACGCGATACAACGGTGTCAGGCATAACCTTTCTCCCTCGCGCCGGACGTAAACGTTGCAGGTTCAGTCAACGGGTAGGCCTTACTATAGCACATCCATGCGGCGGATCACTCAACCGCCCGCCGGCGTCGGATGTCACCGCAAGTTTCCAGAGCAGCCCCAAGTCTGCGGCGTGATGGGGCACGCGGGAAGCAGTTGGTGCGCCAAAACGCGCCGGGGTCGCGTCTGTTCGGCGAGTTGCTGAGGCGACCAAGGGAAAGCCGGGCGGAACGGGTCAGGCTATTCGACGGCCGGATGGCGTGACGCCGGGCGTGGTCAGATGTCGGCCTGCGTACGCCCGGCCCAGCCCGGACCCGCCCACCCGTTGGTCACGCGCTCCGATCCCGTATAGACGCCCGCCTCGCGCAGCACGGCGCTGTACCTGTCGATGTGCCCGCACGGATTGCGCCAGGTGTGGACGTCGTGGAACTCGCGGTCCTCACATTGCCGGGTCAGCACGGGTCGCCCCGGGGGCCGCCGTATTGCGGACAGGCGCGGCTGATCCGAGCGGTGCGCAACGCGGCCCCGCCCCAGCCGCGGCCCCAACTCTGGACGTCGGCATACTGATCGGTCACGGGCACTTCCATCGTTTCCATGGGGTCGTCTCACGGTTTTCCCAAAACCGATGCGGTGGACGGCTCCTGTTCGGCATCGTGTGCCAAGCTCGTGGCTGTTGAGTGCAACGAGTTGGAAGGAGCCGTCCACCGCATCGGTTTTGAGCAAACCGTGAGGTGCTTCCAGAACGGCCAAGCGCTTAGCAATTCGGAAAGACATGTTCGTTATCCTGCTTATTGGGAGCAGGAGAGGTGCCCGTATGTCCATCCATCGTGTTGCCAGCCTGCTCAGCCTATTGTGGCAGCTGCTGATCCCCTCGGCATTGGCCGGGGTGCTGTGCGTTGTCGCCGTGCAAGCTTGGACGCTGCAGGTCAGCCAAGGGGCGCTCGAGCAGCGTGCCCGTCGCAGCCTCGACGCCTGCCTGGCCCTGCTCAAAGCATACCTCGACCCACTCGGCATCGAGTGGTCCCGTGAGGGCGGTCAGCTCC
>CAXTUO010000567.1:0-482 GCA_964247175.1 uncultured Acetobacteraceae bacterium
GCACCACGGCGTAGCCCGTGATTTCGATCTCGCCGGTTTCCGGGTCGATCTCGACCGCGCACACATGGGCCGCATTGGCGAAGGCGATGCCGGGCACCTGATGGTGCACCGTTTCGTCGAGATTAAACGAGGCCACCCCCCCGGGCATCGCGTGCCACGCCGTGGACCGGCCGGCGATGGCCGCGAGGGACACGCTGGCGCCGGACTTGGCGCGGGCTTCGCCTTCGGCCCAGCTCACCTCGCCGTGCGGCGCCTGCAGCATCTCCGCGGCGACGGCCAGGGCCTTTTCCTTGACCTTGCGGGCGGCAAGCCGCGCCGCCGCCCCGGCGATGGGTCCGCCCCGGCTGGCAAACGTGCCCACGCCATCGGGGACCACGTCGGTGTCGCCATGGCGCACGACGATCCGGTCGATCCCGATCTCGAGCTCGTCCGCGACGAGCTGCGCAATCGCGGTCGCGGTCCCCTGGCCGTGGGGGGAAGCC
>CAXTUO010000567.1:492-3300 GCA_964247175.1 uncultured Acetobacteraceae bacterium
CCGTGAGGACGGTGACCTTGCCGCTGGCGTCAACCCGCACATGCCCCGTCTCGTAGGGGCCGATCGCCGTTTCCTCCACGAAGCAGGCGATGCCCGTGCCCGGCAGCTTGCCGCGTGCCCGGACCTCGGCGTCCCGCGCCGCCCGGTCGGCCCACCCGGCGAGAACGAGGGCGCGGTCCAGGCAGCCGGGGTAGTCACCGCTGTCATAGACAACCGGGCCGGCCAGCACGATGGCGGTGCCGCGGTCGCTCGGCATGTCGGCCGGGGTCAGCATGTTGCGCTTGCGCAGCTCGACGCGGTCGATGCCCATCTCGCGGGCGATGCGGTCCATGGTCAGTTCCATGCAGAGCACGGCCTGCGGATGCCCGGCACCCCGGTACACCGCAAGCGGCGTCTTGTTGGTCACGACCGAGTGAGACTCGGCGCGGTAGTTCGGAATGCGGTACGGACCCCGCAGCATGGCCGACGAGATCGAGGCGGGCGTCACCGACAAGGTGGCCGCCGCCGCGCCGTTGTCGGTGACCGAACGAAGCGTGACGGCGGTGACGATCCCCTGGGCGTCCACGGCCGCACGCACCTCGTGCACCTGCTCGCGGGCGTGGGTCGTGGCGACGAAATGCTCCTCCCGGCTCTCGATCCACTTGACGGGGCGGCCGAGCGTGCGGGCCGCCACGACTGCCAGCGCTTCTTCGGGGTAGAACTCGCACTTCACCCCGAAGCCGCCGCCCACGTCCGGCGCCACGACCCGGATGTCGGCCTCCGGCAGTTCCAGCACCCCGGCCAGGAAGCCGCGCAGCAGGTGGGGAAACTGCGTCGAGCTGGTCAGGGTGATGCGCCCGCCCTGTCCCGTGGGGTCGGCGAGGACGCCTCGCGTTTCCATGGGCGCCGCCACGTAGCGATGGATGCGGAACGTGTCTGCGACGACCAGATGAGCGCTGGCGAACGCCGCTTCCACGTCGCCCACCTGCTGGCGGCAGGTATGGATGACGTTGCTGCCGAGGTCGGGATACAGCACGCCGGCCTGGGCCTCGGCCGCCCGCCCGGCGTCGAGCACAGGGAGGAGTTCCGCCAGGTCCAGGGTGACGAGGCGTGCCGCCTGCGCGGCCAGCCAGGGATCGTCGGCGATCACCACGGCGACCGCCTCGCCGGCGAAGCGCACCCGGTCGGTCGGCAGCATCCGCTGCGTCGCGGCCTTGCCGGGGCCGGCCAGGTCGATGGACGGCAGCCTCCCGTAGGCCGCAACCTCCTGCCCCGTGAGCACGAGGCGGACTCCCGGCGCGCCCCGTGCCGCCTCGACGCCGACGCGATGGATCGTGGCGTGGGCCACGGGCGAGCGGACGACGGCCATGTGCAGCATGCGAGGCGCTTCGAGATCGGCCACGAAGCGCGCCTGGCCGAGCAGCAGCCGCGCGTCCTCCAGCCGCGGAACCGGCGTCCCGACCAGGCGGCCCGCGGCCATGTCAGCGTCCCCCCGCGTTGGCGACTGAATGCAGCGCGTCCGCGATGTTGCGGTAACCCGTGCAGCGGCAGAGGTGCCCTTGCATAACGGCGGCGATCTCGGCCTCGCTCGCACGGGGCGAGCGGCGGAACAGGGCCACCGCGGACATGATGAACCCGGGCGTGCAGAAGCCGCATTGCAGGGCATGGTGGGCGCGAAAGGCGGCCTGGACGGGGTGCAGGCTTTCGGGCGTGCCGACGCTTTCAATCGTTTCAACGGCCGCCCCGTCCGCCTGCACGGCCAGGACCAGGCAGGCGCGGGCGGGTTCGCCGTCGAGCAGAACGGTGCAGCTTCCGCAGGCGCCGGTGCCGCAGCCGACATGCGTTCCGGTCAGGCGCAATTCGTCGCGCAGCAGCTCCGTCAGGAGCAGCCGGGGGCGAACCGAGCATTCGGTGCGCTGGCCGTTCACCGTCAGCGCGATGGAGGTCACGGGCGAGGTCATGCCGAAGGTCCCCCAAGCTGTGCAGCGGCCCGGGACACTGCCCGGCGGATCAGGACGGGGAGCACGTCGAGCGCATAGGCCGCCTCCGGCAGTTCGGGGGAGGGCCGCAGGGAGGTGGCGACGTTGGCGAGCCGCGCGACTGCCTCGCGGGTCCGGTGTCCGACAACGGACCCCTCGTGCTCCGGGCAGCGCGCCGGAACGCCTGTGACGCCGCCTGCCACGATCCTCGCCTTGCCGACCAGGCCGCTCGCGTCGGTTTGCAGGTGAACCGCCACGCAGCAGAGCGGTGGCGCCCCAGCCGGGGCCGCGACTTCGGCGAAGGCGCCGGCCGTTCGGCAGGCCGCATTCAGCGGGATGCGCAGCTCGGTCACGAGTTCGCCCGCTCTGAGCGCCGTCCGATGGGGGCCGAGGAAGAAGTCCTGCGCCCCGAGCACGCGCTCGCCATGGAGGCTGCGCAGCACCAAGCTGGCATCGAGCGCCACGACCGCGACGGGCAGCTCGCTGTTGGGACTCGCACGGACGAGGTTGCCGACGAGCGTTCCCCGGCTGCGGATCGCCGCCGAGCCGACGGACAGCAGTGCCGCGGCGAGGAGGGGGACGGCCGTTGCAAGCTCCGGCGTCACAAGGGAACCGAGGCTGGCCGCCGCGCCGACCGACAGGTGCTCCCGCGTCAAGCTGACCTGGCGAAGCTCTGCGAGGCGGCTGATGTCCACGAGCAGGTCCGCCGTGACGCTGCGATCGGCCAGCAGGGGCACCAGGCTCTGGCCCCCTGCCAGCGGCATCGCGCCGGCTCGGCTCAGAAGGCTGAGTGCCTCGCACACGGAGGAAGGCCGGGCATAATCAATGTCGGTCGGGATCATGCGGGGCC
>CAXTUO010000568.1:0-2304 GCA_964247175.1 uncultured Acetobacteraceae bacterium
CCGGGCGTTGGCGAGCGCCGCCGGGGCGCCGCCGGCGGCGTGGAGGAGGTGCGCGCCTTTC
Source organism: uncultured Acetobacteraceae bacterium (assembly GCA_964247175.1). Lineage (GTDB taxonomy): Bacteria > Pseudomonadota > Alphaproteobacteria > Acetobacterales > Acetobacteraceae > CAHJXG01. The sequence continues at coordinate 62 of CAXTUO010000568.1, forward strand.
AGGGCGAGCAGGCCGGCCATGGCGAGGATCGCCAAGGGCAGCGCGCGCGGGCGCAGCCGGAACAGGCGGGGCCGGCGCATCACCGGACCCCCGCGAGGGCCTGCTGCAAGTCACGCTCGGACTTGCTGCGCGGGCGGGGCGCGGCCTCGCGCAAATCGCTTCGCTCGCCGAAACCCGAAGTCGCCGAACCGCCTCCGGCGTTTGCGGCTGGTTTCGCCGGCTCGGCGCGGGCAGGTGCCGGGGAAGCCGGAGTGGGCATGGCGGGGGACGCGGCGGCAGGCTGCTCCCGCGCCCGCGCCGGGTCGAGCGCCCGCCCGGCGCGGATGAGCTGCTCCAGCCGGTCCGCCAGCTCCTCGCCCCGCTTGGCCAGGAACGCCAGGTCCTCCTTCAGCACGGCCGCGCCCTCGATGCTGCGGGTCGCCTGCTGCGTCGCTTCCTGCGTCATGACCTGCAGCCGGCCGAGGCCGCTTTCCGCTTGGCGGGCGCTGCTGTCGATGCCGGCCACGGCCTCGCCCAGCGCGGCGCGGTCGCGGCGCAGCACGCCCAGCGCACGCTCCAGCCGGACCGCGTGCACCAGGGTCAGCGCCAAGAGCGCGATCAGCGCGATTTCCAACAGCCAGTCCATGCCACCCATTTTGGGCTCCCCAGCGAGATGCGGTCAGGGTTGAGGTTCAAAGGTCAGGGCGGGCGGCGCCGCGGCAGCGGGCGGTCCCGCGGCGGGCGGTCCCAGGGCGGTTTCGAGGCGGACGGCGACACGGTTCTTGCGGTGGCCGACCCGGCCCTCGAACAAGGAAACGTTGCCGCAGCGCACCTGCACCACAGCGCCCGGCACGGCGGTGAGCACGATGCGGCTGCCGACCTCCAGCTTCATCACCTCCGAAAGCGGCATCGCCTGCTCGTCCAGCACGGCGTGCAGCTCCACATCCGTGCTCAGCAGCTCCTCCACGAGATGGGTTTCCCAGATGCTGTCGCGGCCGAACCGCTCGCCCATGAACTGCTGCAGCAGCAGCTCGCGCACCGGTTCCAGCGTGGCATAGGGCAGCAGCAGGTCCATCCGGCCGCCGCGGTCCTCCATATCGACGCGCAGCCGCACCAGCACGGCGGCGTTGGACAAGCGGGAGATGGCGGCGAAGCGCGGGTTCACCTCCAGCCGCTCGAACCGGAAGCTGACGGGGCTTAGCGGCTCGAAGCTGGCGGACAGGTCCTGCAGCACGAGGCGGATCAGCCGCTCGACCAGGTTGCGCTCGATGCTGGTGTAGGGCCGGCCCTCGATCCGCATGGCGGCGGTGCCGCGCCGCCCGCCCAGCAGCACATCGACGATGGAGTAGATCAGCGCGCTGTCCACGACCATCAGGCCGTAGTTGTCCCACTGCTCCGCCTTGAACACGGCGAGCATGGCCGGCAGCGGTATGCTGTTGAGGTAGTCGCCGAAGCGGAGCGAGGCGATGCTGTCGATGCTGACCTCGACGTTGTCGCTGGTGAAGTTGCGCAGGCTCGTGCTCATGAGCCGCACCAGCCGGTCGAACACGACCTCCAGCATCGGCAGGCGCTCGTAGGACACGAGGCCCGAGCTGATGATGCGCTGCATGCCCGACGGCTCAGGCCCGTCGCCCGGGTTGCCGGCAAGGCCGAGCAGGCTGTCGATCTCGGCCTGGTCCAGGACGTGGTTGGGGGTGTCGCCCAGCACGGCCCCGCTTGCGGCGTCTCCGCTCACCGGCACACCTCCGGTGTGACGCTCATCGGCACACCTCCGGTGTGACGCTCATTGCACCAGCAGTTCCGTGAACAGGACGTTCAGCACGTGGGCGGGCTGGGCGGCGATGCTGGAGCGGGCGACCAGCTCCTCCCGCAGGCGATAGGTGCCGGCGGTGCCGCGCAGCTCGTCCGGGCGCATCTCGCGCAGGTAGGTCTGGAACAAGTCGAGCACGCGGGGCATGGCGGCCTGCACCACCGCCTGGTCCTCGGGCCGGGCGAGTTCGAGCTTGGCCTTCAGCTTGATGAAGGCGGCCCGGCGCGGCCCGGCGTTCAGGTTGGCAACGATGTCCGGCAGGTCGAGGAACACCGGCGCCGCCGGCCCCTTCGCTTCCGCGTGCGCTTCCTCCTTGTGCCCGCCGTGCGGGATCAGGCCGGCGAACCAGGCGCCTCCTCCGCCGCCGGCCAGCAACAGCACGCCCACGCCGATCAGCAGCAGCTTGCGCTTGCCGCCGGGCTTGTTCCCCGTCGCTTCCGTATTCGCTGCCGCT
>CAXTUO010000568.1:2314-3290 GCA_964247175.1 uncultured Acetobacteraceae bacterium
GCCATGAACCGTGCTCCTTGGCCCCCACCATAGGCCGCGCGGGTTAACGTTTCGTTTCGATTTCAAGCGTATATCACAAGCGCCGCCGGCCGGTGGCTGAGCGTGGGCAAGACGCCTGAAAGGAATTGTCATGGAAGTGCCGAGCTACATCGCCTTGTCGCGGCTGGTCGCGCAAAGCCGGGCGCTGGAGGTGACGGCCACGAACATGGCCAATGCCAACACGCCGGGCTTCAAGGCGGAGCGGACGCTGTTCAGCGACTGGCTGAGCAAGCAGACCGGCGCCGACGCGCCGCGCGGCGGGCGCACCGTGTCCTTCGTGCAGGACCGCGCGACCTACCGGGACCAGGCGGCCGGGCCGATGCAGCACACGGGCAACCCCTTCGACTTGGCGCTCGGCGGCGACGGGTATTTCAGCGTGGACACGCCGCGCGGCCCCCGGCTGACGCGGGCCGGGCGGTTCACCCCCATGGCGGACGGGCGGATCGGGGACTCCGAGGGCAACGCCCTGCTGGACACAACCGGGAAGCCGATCCGGATCGGCGCCGCGGACGGGCGCATCACGGTCACGGCGGACGGCACGATCAGCAGCGAGAACGGGCGGATCGGCAAGATCGGCGTGGTGCGCCCGGCCGACCCGATGCGCGTGACGGCGGAGGGCGCGCGGGTCTTCCGGGCCGACACGGACACGGCGCCGGTGGCCCAGCCCCAGGTGGTCCAGGGCGCCGTCGAGGACAGCAACGTGCAGCCGGTGCTGGAGATGACCCGCATGATGGCCGACCTGCGCGAGTTCCAGTTCACCACGCAGTTCGTCCAGGGCGAGGCCGACCGGCTGCAGTCCTCCATCGACAAGATCACGCAGCGCAAAGCATAGGGACGCACACGCATGAGATCGCTCGACATCGCCGGGACCGGGATGCAGGCCCAGCAAACCAACGTGGAAGTCATCTCCAACAACATCGCCAACATGACCACCACC
>CAXTUO010000569.1:0-2046 GCA_964247175.1 uncultured Acetobacteraceae bacterium
GCGACCAGGACGGCGTGCTGCTGTTCTTCCGGCAGGTGCGGCAGGTCGGCTGGAAGCCGCGCATGATCGTGGGCGCCGGCGGCGGGCACTCCCTGCAGGACACGGCGAACGCGGTCGGCGTGGACTGCGAAGGCATGCTGAACGTGGACTTCACGCAGTATGCCGTGAACGAGGCCGCGGCGCCGGGCGCGCAGGACGTGCAGGCCGCCTACGAGAAGCGGTACGGCACCAAGCCGCGCAGCGGGCACAGCCTCGCCAACTACGCCGGGGCCAGGCTGTTCCTGGACGTGATCCAGCGCGCCGGCAGCCTCGACAAGGACAAGCTGCGCGCGGCCGTGCTGGCGGCCGACGTGCCCTCCGGCGCCACCGCGACCGGCTGGGGCGCCAAGTTCGACGAAAAGGGCCAGAACACCCGCGCCAAGCCCATGCTGATGCAATGGCAGGGCGGCGCGCAGGTCACGGTGCTGCCGGAAGCGGCGGCGGTCGGCAAGCTCCGCCCGATGTTCGGCGCCTGACGCCAACCCCTAAAAAGACCCGTCATTTTCCTCGCTGCGCGTGGAGCAAAGCTCCGCTTCCTCCGTGGCCGCACAGCGCGGGATGATGCTTACAAGTGCACGGCCAGCGGGGCGAGCAGGCCGATGGCGCCTAGCCCCACGCCGCCGATCCCGAACACGATGCCCAGCACGGCCAGCAGGGAGACGCTCGTCACGATGGACGACGAGACGACCACGATGGCGACCTGCAACAGCGCGGCGGAGTACTCGTAAAGGTGGTACTTCGCCATCGACTGGTCCCGCTCCGCTTCCGTGGCCCGTGCGCGTTCCGTCAGTTCCTTGCGGCCTTCGCCGGTGCTCGGCTCGCTTTCCCAACGGGCGGCGGTGTCCAGCCAGGCCTTCCGCTGCGCGTCCAGCGCGGCCCGGGCGTTGGGGTCGGCCGTGGCCGCCTGCAGCTCCGCCTGCTCGGCCGCGGTCTGCACGGTTGTTTGCCGGACCGTGCGCGCCTGGAAATACGCCCAAAGGTTGGCCGCCTCGACGTTGCGGGTGATCGCCTCGGTCTGCGCGCTTTTCGCGCCGGTTTCCACCAGCGCCAGGAGCAGCGCCAGCACGGCGATCAGCAGGGCGATCCGCTTGTCGGCGGCATGTTGGATGTGTTCGTGTTCGCTCATTGGGCTCTCTTTAATCGGTGCCGGCCGGCTTCGCCCCCGTCTTCGCATGAATTCGCGCCGCACGGAAAGGTGCGGGCGATGTGGACGCGCCGGGGCCGCGGGCTTAGCATTTCCGCCATGCCCATCGACGCCGAAGCCCTGCTGCGCCACGAGATCCCCGAGGTCCGCGAGCGCCTGACCGCACGGGACGCCGTGCTGTATGCCTTGTCGGTCGGGCTGGGGCAGGACCCGCTCGATGCGCGGCAGCTTGACTTCGTGGACCACCACCGCGCGCTCCGCGCCCTGCCCTTCATGGCCGTGGTGCTCGGGCATCCCGGGTTCTGGCTGGCCGATCCCCGCACCGGGGTGGACGCGGTGCGACTGGTGCATGGCGAGCAGGGCATCGCCGTCCACCGCCCCTTCCCCATCGGCGGCGAGATCGTGGGCCGCACCCGCGTGACCGGGCTGGTGGACAAGGGGCCGGGCCGCGGCGCGCTGCTGTACACCGAAAAGCGGGTGGAGGACGCGGCCGACGGCACGTTGCTGGCGACCGCGACCGCCACGGTGTTCCTGCGCGGCGATGGCGGGTTCGGCGGGGCGAAAGGCCCGGCGCGCCCGCCGCACCCGATGCCCGGCACGGCCCCGGACCATGTCGTGGACCTGCCGACCCGGCCGGAGCAGGCGCTGCTTTACCGGCTGAACGGCGATGACAACCCGCTGCACGCGGACCCTGCGGTGGCCGAAGCCGCCGGGTTCCCCCGGCCGATCCTGCATGGGCTGTGCACCCTGGGCGTCGTGGGCCATGCGCTGCTGCGCACGCTCGGCGGCTACGACCCGGCGCGTTTCCAGGCGCTCGACCTGCGCTTCTCCGCGCCGGTGTTCCCCGGGGAAACCATCCGCAC
>CAXTUO010000569.1:2146-3282 GCA_964247175.1 uncultured Acetobacteraceae bacterium
TTCGCAACCCGCCACAACGAGATTTTCCTCATGAGCCAAAGCCGCCCGCTCCGCTCCGTGCACAGGGCCGAAGGCTGGACGCCCGCGCTGATCGCCGAGCACGCCGCCCCGGCGCTCCGCCCCAGCCTGCTGCCGCTCGACCGCAGCCAGGACGTGTTCGGCTGGGACCCCGTGTGATGGCGCCCGACATGATGCCCGGCCCGGCCCGGCGCGACGAGCACGCCGAGATCCGCGAGGAGGTGCGCAAGCTCTGCGCGCGCTTCCCCGGCGAGTACTGGCGCAAGCTCGACGAGAACCGCGGCTACCCGACCGAGTTCGTGAATGCCTTGACGGAGGCCGGCTACCTGTCCGTGCTGATCCCGGAGGAGTACGGCGGGTCGGGCCTCGGCATCTCGGCCGCCGCGGCGATTCTGGAAACTGTCCAGGCAGAGGGCTGCAATGGCGCCGCCTGCCATGCCCAGATGTACACCATGGGCACCATCCTGCGGCACGGCTCGCCCGAGCAGAAGCAGCGCTACCTGCCCAAGATCGCCACCGGCGAACTCCGGCTGCAAGCGTTCGGCGTGACCGAGCCCGGCAGCGGCACCGACACCACGTCGCTCCGCACCACGGCGCGACGCGACGACGAGGGCTACGTGGTCAACGGCCAGAAGATCTGGACCTCCCGCGCCGAGCACTCCGACCTGATGCTGCTGCTCGCCCGCACCACCCCGCGGGACCAGGTGGTAAAGAAGACGGAAGGCCTGTCCACCTTCATCGTGGACATGAAGGCCGCCCACGGCCTGACCATCCGCCCGATCCGCACGATGATGAACCACAACTCGTGCGAGGTGTTCTTCGACGAGATGCATATCCCGGCCGACAGCCTGCTGGGCGAAGAGGGCCGCGGCTTCCGCTACATCCTCGACGGCATGAACGCAGAGCGCCTGCTGATCGCCGCCGAGTGCATCGGCGACGCCAAGTGGTTCACTGCTAAGTCGGTCGCCTACGCCAACGAGCGCCGCGTGTTCAACCGTCCCATCGGCCAGAACCAGGGCATCCAGTTCCCCATCGCCCGCGCCTACGCGCAGATGCGCGCGGCGGAGCTGATGGTGCGGGACGGGCTGGAGCGGTTCGAGGCCGGGCTGCCGTGCGGG
>CAXTUO010000570.1:0-333 GCA_964247175.1 uncultured Acetobacteraceae bacterium
CGTCCAGCGCCGCGAACGGCTCGTCCATCAGCAGCAGGCGCGGCGCCGTCACCAGCGCGCGGGCGATGGACACCCGCATCCTCATGCCGCCCGACAGCGCCGGGGGTAGGCGGCCCCGAACGCCGCCAGGTCCACCCGCGCCAGCGCCGCCAGGGCGCGCTCCCGCGCTTCCGCCCGGCCGACGCCCGCCAGCCGCAGCGGCAGGGCCACGTTGCCGGCCGCCGTCGCCCCGGGCATCAGCGTCGGCTCCTGGAACACGAAGGACACGTCCCGCTGCGGCTCCGCGGCGTCATGCGCCGCGACCGGCCAGTCGATCCGCCCGGCGGTCGGCGT
>CAXTUO010000570.1:343-3270 GCA_964247175.1 uncultured Acetobacteraceae bacterium
GATCAGCTCGATGAGCTCGGCCACCCGAGCCCGTCGGGTGGTCCGGTCTGCACCGTGCAGCTTGAGCGGCAGCTCGATGTTGGCCGCGACCGTCCGCCACGGCAGCAGGCCCGCCTGCTGGAACGCGATCCCGTAGTCCTGGTCGAGCCGCGCCTGCCGGGCCGTCTTGCCGAACACGGTCAGCTCACCCGAGGTCGGCGTGTCCAGCCCGGCGATCAGCCGCAGCAGCGTGCTCTTGCCGCAGCCGCTGGCGCCCAGGAGGGCCACGAAGGCGCCGGGCATGATGTCGAGATCCACGCCCCCACCGCCAGCGGGCCGCGGCGGTAGCGCTTCTCGACGCCCCGCAGCGACGTCAGCGGGCGCGGGATCAAATGCCGACCTTGTGGTTCACGAACTGCAGCGAGTACGCCCGCTTCGCATCCAGCCCCGGCGGAAACACCCCGGCCTCCACCATCGCCGCCGCGAACCGTTCCCACCGCGCGTCGGTCATGGCGCCGATCCCGAGCGTTTCCGCGTCGCCGGACAGCACGATGCCGCCGTCGGCCATCGCCTGGTCGGCATAGGCGATGCTGGCGTCGGACATGTCCGGGTTGTCCCGCTTGATGAGCGCGTGGGCCAGCGGACGCTCCGTGCAGCGCATGTACAGCGCCCAGCCCTCGATGGACGCGTCGATGAACCGTTGCAGCACCTCCGGACGTTCGGCGGCGAACTTCGCGGATACGTCGATTGTGGTCTGGTAGTTCTCGAAGCCGTGGTCCGCGAACAAGAGGAAGCCGGGGTCCGCCCCTGCCTGCCGCGCCATGAACGGCTCGGAGGACAGGAACGCCTGCTGGACCGCGTGCTTGTCGGTCAGGAACGGCGCGAGGTTGAAGGTGTAGGGCCGGATCTGCTCGTCCGTGTAGCCGTAGCGGGCGCGCAGCCACGGCCAGAAGCCCACCCGCCCGCCGGCGCCGACCAGGATGGGCTTGCCGCGCAGCGCTTCCAGGCTGTCGTTGCCCTGGCCGTGGTGGACCATGAAGCCCTGCGGGTCCTTCTGGAAGATCGCAGCGGCCGTCATGAACGGCAGCCCGTCCCGCGCGTAGTTCAGGGACTGCAGACTGTTGGACATGACGGCGTCCACCCGGCCGGCGAGCAGCAGTTGCGCCGGGTTCTGCTGCGGCCCGCCCATGCGCAGGTCGCAGTCGATGCCGTGCTTCTGGTAGATGCCGGACGTGACCGCCTGGTAGAAGCCGCCATGCTCGGCCTGCGCCCGCCAGTCGGTCTGGTACGACACCCGGTCCAGCTTCGGCGCCTGCGCCCGGGCTGTTTCCACGGCCACGAGGGCGGACAGGCCACCGCCGAGCGCCGCGCGCCGCGTGATCCGGTGGGTGGTTCGTATCCGGGCCTCCATGCTTGCTGGGAGTCTTGCGAATGCTGGGAATTCTGCAAGCGTTACGCCAGCGCCGGGCTTGCCTCGCTCCTCGCGCCGCCGGCCGTGTGGGCGGCTTGGGCGTCCAGCATATGCGCGCCGATGGCATGGGGGTCCGCGCCTGCCGCCGGCGCCTCGTGCACGATGCGGCCGCCGCGCATCACCACGATGCGGTCGGCCAGCTCCAGGATCTCGTCCAGGTCCTCGCTGATCAGCAGGATCGCGCAACCGGCGTTGCGCGCCGCCATCAGCCGGGCGCGCACCTCCGCCACCGCCTTCACGTCGAGGCCGAAGCACGGGTTGGCCACCACCAGCAGCGCAACCTCGCCGTCCAGCTCGCGCGCCAGGACGCCGCGCTGCACGTTGCCGCCGGACAGCACGCCCATCGGCACCTCCGGCGAGGCCGCGCGCACGCCGTAGGCCGCGATCATCCGCGCGGCCCGGCGGCGCATCCCGCGGAGGTCCAGCCACCGCCGCCGGCCCCCGTCCTCCCGCTGGTCGAACAGGCGCAGATTCAGGTTGTCCACCACCGACATGCCGGGCACGCAGCCGTTGCGCAGCGGCTCTTCCGGGATGACGCGGACCCCCAGCGCCTGCGACTGCCGCCGGGTCGCGGCGTAGGGAGTGCCATCCACGCGCACGGCGCCGCCGGCGGGGCGCTGGCCGCCCAGTGCTTCCAGCAGTTCCTTCTGGCCGTTGCCCGACACGCCGGCCACGCCCACGATCTCATGCGCCCGCACGTCCAAAGCGGCGATGTCGAGCACCGGCTGGCCCGCGTCGCCCGTGGCGCGCAGCTTGCGGATGGACAGGCGCACCACGGCCTCCGTAGCGCCCTGCCGCTCCGGGCGCGCGGGCGCGTGCGGCTCGCCGATCATCATGGCGGTCAGGTCGCCGCGGCTCAGCCCGGCGGTGTCGCCGCGCCCGGCCAGCCGGCCCCGGCGCAGCACCGTCACCTCGTCGGTGAAGCGCATCACGTCGGACAGCTTGTGGGTGATGACCACCACCGTCGCCGTGCCGCCATGCGCCAGGCCCTGCATCAGCCCCAGCATCTCCTCCGCTTCCCGCGGCGTCAGCACGGAGGTCGGCTCGTCCAGCACCAACAGGCGGCGCTGCAAGTAAAGCTGCTTCAGGATCTCGGTCTTCTGCCGCTCGCCCGCGGACAGGGTGCCGACGGTCGCATCCAGCCGGATCGGGAACGGCATCCGGGCCATGAAGGCGTCGAGCGCCGCGCGCTCCCGCGCCCAGTGGATCACCGCCGGCACCTCGCCCCTGGCGATCACCAGGTTTTCCGCCACCGTCATGGACGGCACGAGGGTGAAGTGCTGATACACCATGCCCAGGCCGAGCGCGTCGGCGTCCGCCGGGCGGGCGATGGCGGCCTCCTTGCCGTCCACCAGGAAACTGCCCTCGTCGGCGCGGTAGTAGCCCATCAGGCATTTTACCAGCGTGGACTTGCCGGCCCCGTTCTCGCCGAGCAGGCCGTGCACGGTGCCGGGGCGCACCTTCATGTCGATGCCGG
>CAXTUO010000571.1:0-3269 GCA_964247175.1 uncultured Acetobacteraceae bacterium
CTGGGCCGCAAGACGGGGTTCGAGCGCCCGGCCCAGCCCGAGGCCGCGCCGTCCGTCGTGCCGGGCATAGGCCGCGTCGCGCCCGGCCCGGTGATCGACGGAAAGGCCAGCCCGCCCGAGCGCCCGCTGCCGGACCCGGGCAGCCCGGCCGGCGCGGCGCTGGCGCAGATGCGGGCCGTGGACCGCAACTTCGACCCCCAGCACTTCCTGAACGGGGCGGAGGCCGCGTTCCGCCTGATCGTCGGCGCCTTTGCCGCCGGCGACCGGGTGGCGCTGCGCCCGTTGCTGTCCGACGACACCTACCGCAGCTTCGAATCGGCCATCGCCGCGCGGGAAGCGGCGGGGGAGACGCAGCGGAGCGAGATCCGCGGCATCGAGGGCCTGACGATCGAGGAGGCCGCGCTGTCCGGCAACCAGGCCGCCATCACGCTGCGCATCGTGTCGGACCAGGTGTCGGAAACGCTGGACCGCGACGGCAAGCCGGTCGCGGGCGCCGACGCGGTGGCGGAGATCACCGACATCTGGACGTTCGAGCGCACGCTGAACCAGCCCGACCCGGCCTGGCGGCTCGCCGCGGCGCGGTCCGGGTGATCGACTGGAGCCGGTGTTCCGACGTTGAGCGCGTTCCCGGCATGGTTTCGGGTTTGTCTTTTCCTCGCATGGTACGGCAGGAGACCCATCCAATGGCCGACGTCACACTGGAAATGCTGCAAGGCCTCGTTCAGCGCAACCTGGACGAACAAGGCGCGATTCGAAAAGAGAACAATGAGATGCGTTCTCTTCTGCTGGCCCTGGTGGACCAGACGCGCCGCGTCGAGCGGCGCTTGACCGATGTGGAGAGACGCCTGGGCGAAGTCGTGTCGGATGTCGAGTTGATGGTAAAGTCCGAGCTGATGGGCCGGATGGGCATCTTCGAGCAGCAAAGTCAGAAGCGTTATGACGAATTAGCCGAACGTGTCGCGGCCCTGGAAGCTCGCATCCCTGGCTGACCGTTATGGCCCCGCACTGTCCACGCAGCCAACCGCGATGACAGGTGCTGCTTTGGTTGTGTGCTCGACGCCCATGGTTATCGCCGCGGTCCACCTCTACTGGGCTGCAGGAGGGACCACTTGGAAAGCGGGTGCGATCCCTTCCAGGGGCGGGGTGCCGGTCTTGTCGCCCAGCCCATTAACCACCTTGCTGGTCGGCATCGCCCTGCTTGGGATGGCGGTTGTGGTCGGTTCGACGGCTGGCCTGTTTCCGCGATTTCTGCCGACTGGCCTGTTGCGGGGCGCAAGTGCCGTGTTGGCCCTGATCTTTGCGGTTCGGGCTGTCGGCGAGTTCCGCTACGTCGGCTTCTTCAAGCAGGTTCGCGGGAGCGTCTTTGCCGGACGCGACACCTACCTTTACTCGCCCTTGTGCCTCCTGCTTGCGGTCCTGATCGCGCTCGTCGCTATAAGTCCGCCGTCTGGCGGGAACCGCTGAGGCGGATTAGATGGATGCCATGCTGCAAGCCCGTCCCCGCGTCGCCTTGTTCGTCACCTGCCTCGTGGACCTGCACCGGCCCACGGTGGGCTTCGCCGCGATCAAGCTGCTGGAAGGGGCGGGGTGCCAGGTCGAGGTGCCCCGCGCCCAGACCTGCTGCGGCCAGCCTGCCTACAACAGTGGCGACCGCGCCACGGCGCGCGACATCGGGCGCGGCGTGCTGGACGCGTTCAGCGGCTACGATTACGTGGTGGTCCCGTCCGGGTCGTGCGGCGGCATGATCAAGCATCACCTGCCGCATTTGTTCGACGACGACCCCAACCTGCGCGCCCGGGCGGAGGCGCTGAGCGGGCGCACCTTTGAGCTGATCGGCTTCCTGACCGACGTGATGGGCGTGGAGTCCGTCGCGGCCAGCTACCCCGGCACCGTCACCTACCACGACAGTTGCTCCGGCCTGCGCGAGATGGGCCTCAAGGCGCAGCCGCGGGCCTTGCTGGCGGGGGTCGCCGGGCTGGAACTGCGGGAAATGGTGGAGCCGGAGGTGTGCTGCGGCTTCGGCGGCACGTTCTGCGTGAAGTATCCGGAAATCTCGACCCGGATGGTGTCGGAGAAGGCGAAGGACGTGGCGGCGACCGGGGCGGACACGCTGCTGGCCGGAGACTTGGGCTGTTTGCTGAACATGGCGGGCCGGCTGTCGCGCGAGGGCAGCGCGGTCCAGGTGCGCCACATCGCGGAGGTGCTGGCCGGCATGACGGGCGACGTGCCGCCCATTGGCCAGGCGCGCGCCGCCGGGAAGGGCTAGTCAGCCGCCCATGGTGCAGCCGGACGCGGCGGCGCCGCGGAATGCCTGCTCGGCCGGGATGGTCCGCAGCCGCCGGTAAAGGTCCCACGGTCCGGACGATTGCTCCGGCGCCTTGACCTGGAACAGGTGCATCGGGTGGGTCACGCTGCCGTTGGCGAGCAGGGTGCTGCGGCCGAACAGGGCGTCCTCCGCCGGCAGGCGCTTCATCGCGGCGATTGTCGCCCGGCCGTCGCCGGGGTCCGCGCCCGCCGCCACGGCGCGCAGCAGGTGCGAGACCGCGGAGAACACGCCGGCATGGACCATGGTAGGTGCGATGCCGCGGTTGCGCGGAGCGAGGGCGGCGGCAAAGGCGCGGGTGCCGGGGTCGAGGTCCCAATAGAACGGCTCCGTCACCAGCAGGCCCTCCGCGTCGGGGAGGCCAATGGCATGGACGTTGGTCACGAGGCAGAGCAGGCTTGCCAGGCGCTGCCCGCCGCGGGCGATGCCGAACTCGGCGGCCTGCTTCACCAGCGTTTCGAAGGGCGCGCCGGTGCAGGCGAGGCCGATCACCTTAGCACCGCTGGCCTGCGCCTGCAGCAGCAGGGCGGAGAAGTCCGGCGTTTCGTTCGGGAACGTCGCCGATCCCAGCACGTGCCCGCCGGCGGCCTCCACCATGGCGGTCACGTCGCGCTGCAGGGCGTGGCCGAAGGCGTAGTCGGCGGAAAGGAAGAACCAGGTGTCGCCACCCTCCGCCAGCAGGGCCGCGGCCGTGCCGGACGCCAGCGCTGCCGTGTCATAGGTCCATTGCAGGTGGTTCGGACCGCAGGCCGCGCTGGTCAGCGTGGTGGCGCCGGCGCCGCTGAACAGCGCGACCCGGTTGCGGTCGCGCGCCACGTCGGCCACGGCCAGGGCGGTGGCCGAGTTCGGCACGTCCAGCACCGCGTGAACGCCGTCCCGGTCGAACCATGCGCGCGCCAGCCCAGCGCCGACCTCCGGGCGTTCTCCCATGTCCGCCGCCAGGACC
>CAXTUO010000572.1:0-3267 GCA_964247175.1 uncultured Acetobacteraceae bacterium
GGCCCGGGGTAGGCCGGCGAGCAGGACACCTTGCCCTGCTTGTCCACCAGCATCGTCGCCTTGCACCACGCCCACATCCGCATCTCGTCGCTGTTGGCGTGGTCGCGGCTGCTCCAGGCGTAGCCGCCCAGCAGCGTGCCCAGCAGCACCACGGCGTAGAGCAGGGCCGTGGTGAGGTACTTGGCCGTGTTGTATGCCTTGGCCCGGATCACCAGCGCGCCCTGGACGCGCGCGGCAATGCCGTCGCCGATCGCCTTGACGCTCTCGCTCTGCGCCTGCGCCAGCTCGATCTCGGCCTTGTTGATGGACTGGTCCGCCTTGCGCACCTCGGCCTGGGCACGGGCGGCCTCGGCTTCCGCCGTGGCCCTCGCCCCCTCGATCAGTGCCTGCGCGCCGCCGATCAGCGTCCGCATCTGCTCCTCGCGCCCTTCCTCCATGACGTAGAGCGCGTTCAGCACGTCCTTCTGCGCCGCCACCCAGGCGCCCAACGGGCCGTCAGGGAAGATGCGCTCCGCCTTCGCTGCCGCATCCAGGCTGTCGATCGCCGTCCGCAGCCGGTCCGTCGAGGCCGTGAACCGCACGGAAGGCGGCAGCGTGCCGCCACCCCGCTGCGCCATGCCTCCGCTCACGGCAACACCTCCGCCGCGGCCATGCCCTGACAGTCTGCGTCAAGCCCGTCCAGCCAGGACCCAAGGAGCGTTGCCATGGTCCTGGCGGCAGGCCCGTCGGCCGTGCTGGCGTCTGCCTTGCTGTTCATTGGGTTCTCCTGTGATCGTGTCCGTCCCGCCCTCAATGAGTGGAGCATTCGGACGCGAGTGCCCCGCGCCATCGTCAGCCGGCGGCGAGAGTGGACGACGCGACACGGGGGACGTCGGCACGAGCGGCGCCCGACACGGGACGCACGCCCAAGGCCCTGCCTCCATGGGCCGCTCACCAGAGGCCCCAGATCTCCTGGGCGATGGCGGCCAGCGGCACCGGCGGCACCGGGATCGCCGCGACCGGCTGCCAGTCGATGCCGGCCTGGTTCAGCAGCCCGGCCATCCGCGTCGCCGCCGCCAACGGAGCCGACCCGTCCGCAGGCGCCGTCCCGAACAGCAGCACCGGCGCGTCCAGCTTGCGCGCCAACTCCACTACCGACGCCGCCTCGCCGGAGGACGGCGACATCACCGCCACCGTCACCCGGTGCCGTCCGTGCTCGACCCGCTCCGGCAAGGCCATCACCGCAAAGCCCAACGCCTCCCGATCGAGAACCACCACGCGCGCCTGCGATGCCATCGCCTCGGCCAGCGCGTCGCCCGCGTCGCCCGCCCGCGTCGCGGCGGCGAGCCGCACATGCGGCAGCAGCGCCTCCGTCAGGTCGGGGTTCTCGCCGATCACCGCGACGGCCGCGGCGCCGGCAGGAACAGGCGTCTTGGCCAGCGACTTGCCGGCAATGAACAGCGCCTGCGCTTCCTCCTCGATGCCGGGGTCCGAAACCACGACCAGCTTGGGGGAGCCAACCACGACCGTCGCCGCCGCCTTCGGGTGCAGCGACCGCTGCGCCGACACCGGCTTGGCATCGAGGCCAGGCCCATACAGCCCGTGCACGATCCCGTTGGCCTCCTCGGGCGTGCGGGCCGTGTGGACGGCATAGCGGCCGCGGTGCAGCGCTGCGCGCCTTTCGGCCGGCAGCCGCTGCACCAGCGCCGACGGCAGCGTGAGGACCGAGACGGCCCCCACGTCCGGCCACGGGGTCGCCACCAGCCGGTGGCACGCCTCGGCAAGGCCGCCCGCGAGCCGGGCCGGCCGCGCCGCGCACGGCGGGCGCAACGAGGGAAGCCCGGAAGTCGTCGAAGCGTCAGGGGCCTGGTAGTGGCGCTCGCACTCCCGGAACTCGGCCGCGGTCTCGAACACCGTCCACGCGACCGCGCGCCGATACGGCCAGGCCGGCATCAGCGGCGAGAACGGGAACCGCGGGATGCGGACGAGATACACGCCCGGCGCCCCCATGGACGGACGCTCGACGACTTGCGCAAAGCCCGGATGGTCGGCCAAGGCCCGGCCGCGGTTGGCGGACCGCCATGCGGCGAGGGTCGCGTCCGTGACCTCCTCCCATGCCGTCCGGATCAGCCCTGGCGACGCGACCGTGCCGTTCGCCAAGGCCTCGGCGGCGCCGATGCAGACCAGCACCGCCAAGTCCTCGATCCGGCCCGGCGGCGGGGAGGGCAGCAACAGCGCCGACACCTCCGGCAGGCCCGCTGCGCGGAGCGCGAACCGCCAAGGGTCTTCCGTCGCCTCGACCCGGCACCGCCCGGCGTCGGACAGCGCGCGCAGCATGGCCGCGATCCCCTCCGGCGGGCACGACACCTCCCGCCCGACCAGCAGCTCGGCGAACTGCGCTTCCAGCGGGCCTCCCGACTGGTAGGCGTCCCAGGCAGAAACGCCGCCGGCCAGCTCGCACCCGATCCTCTCCTCCGGGTCCTCCGCCATGCGGGCAAGGGCCTGGCGGACCCCAGCGTCGCCCAGCTCCTCCACCCCGCGCAGGAGGAGGGCGCAAGCTTCGCAGAACAGCGGTGTCAGCAGAGCGGCACGATGCTGCCGGTCGGCCTGCTGGTCAGCATCAGCCAGGCTGCCATTCCGCGCCCCGTCTATCGCGGGCAGCGCTTCGCGCCCGGCGGGGCACGGTTGCTGCCGCGGCACGCTGCTCCCGCTCACGGCAGCCACCCCGCGCTGCCCATCGTCCGGTGCTCGCCCTCGTGGTCCTCCAGCCAGATCTTGGTCATGAACTGGAGCGTCGGGCCGGCCTTCTCCCCGTTCGGGTCGGGACGGCCATAGGCGGCGTCGTAGAAGCCGAACCGGCGCGCCCGCAGCAGGTCGAGGCAATGCAGCTTGCGCAGCATCACCGACTTGGCGCCATCCTTCATCAGGGCCTTGAAGTCGGGGTGCGCGAACATCGGGTTGAACGCGCCTTCCGCAGTTTCCCCGGCACGGATCACGCCCTCGTTCGTCACCAGCAGGATGCGGCTGGACCGCAGCGCGCCCGTCCGCATGATCTGCACGACGTGGGTAATTGCTCACCTGGGGCGCTAAGGCAGCGGTGGTTGACGTGGCCCTTGGTGGCTGATTCAACGTTGGCGTGACGCCTGACATCGATCTCAGCAAGCTGAGCCACGCAGAAAAGGACGCGCTGATCCGGTCGCTGCTGCCGCTGGCGGGGCAGCTGCAAGCGGCCCTGGCGCGCATCGCCGAGCTTGAGGCGCGGCTGGCGAAGCTGGAGCGGCCGGCCAA
>CAXTUO010000573.1:0-3266 GCA_964247175.1 uncultured Acetobacteraceae bacterium
CGGCAGCAGCGACCCGGCGGCGGCGCCGCAGGAAATGGGCACGCACACGGTGCCGCCGCGCCCGTTTCTGGCGCCGGTGGCGGCGGGCATGGGGGAGGAGGTCGCCCGGAGCGTGGCCGAGGCCGTGGCCGCCGTTTTGAAAGGCGAGCTGGAATGAAGCGCCGTCATCCCGGCGGGCGCGTCAACAAACGGTCACCGCGGCGTCCCCTACGATCCGTTCGACGTGTTTCCGCCCGGGGAGTAAACCCTCGCACATTCCACCATGGGAGAAACCATGACGGGCCTAACCGAGCAGCTTGAGCGCACTGCGTTCCACGACGCTTCCCTTGAAAGATGCTTATCCGAGAGAGACTCGCTCCGACTTGAGTTTCAGAACATCATCATAGATGTTGACAAGGAGGAGTACTACAGCGCCACCGTCACCCTCAACGGCGTCCGGGAAATCAGGCGCTTCGAGGAGCCGGTCGCGCAACTGGCCATGGAGGGCGAGGGCGAGGTGCTGCAGTTCCATAAAGGCGAGGGCCGGGCGCTGCTGCTGGTCGAATGGCACACCTACCAGCCGACTACCAGGACCTTCGTCCAATACGAGATCGACTACGCCACCGCTTCCGTTTCCGTCGAGAAGCAGGACGGGCTGAGCGTTTGAGCGACCCGCAAGGGGGTCGGACGATGGAAGTGATCGGCGACCCCCAGGCCTTCGCCGTCCAACTCGGATGGGACCGCGACCTGGCGACCTACAAGCCCTGGATGTCCGGCGTGTTCTGCGTGCACATCTGCGGCGAGCAGCTTGGGTCGCCCTTCAACCAAGCGACCCTGAACAGCATCCTGGCCGAACTGGACGGGTTCAAGCCAACCGCCGAGCTTCGGCGCGCCCCGGCCCTGATGGCGGCCGACCCCGTGACGGCGTTCCTCAGCATCGAAAACCATAAGTACGGGTTGGAGCACCTGGAGGACAAGATCCCGCGCTGGTTCATGCCCCTCCCCGTGCTTGACCGGACCGCGTTCGAGATCCTCAACGTCGATGGCCTGGACGACTGGCGCATCTACTGCGTGGAGGACGACGCCACCAGCCGCCTGCTGTATGCGAGGATGGGAGACCTGCCGAGGGAATGCCGGGTTTCGCGGGCCGTGCTGGCCGATGTCATGGACAGGACGGTCGAACGTCTCGACGGCTGGTTCAGGCAGCTGCCGGAGGAGCCGCCCGGGCAGGAAGCGTGAGCACGGATCGCAGCGTGCCGGAGCAAAGGGCACGTGTTGCCCCTGGCCGATGCAAACCCGTTTCCCTATACCGGCGACTTGCCAAACCCGACCGGGGTCATCCAGCCATGCGGGTCGTTGGTGGCGCCGTACTGCACGGCGGTGATGGCGTCATACAGCCGCCGGGTCAGCGCGCCCGTGTCGCCGTTGTTGATCGTCATGCGCTGGCCCGCGTAGCCCAGCTCGCCCACCGGGGCGATCACCGCCGCGGTGCCCGTGCCCCACATCTCCTTGAGTTGCCCGTCGCGGTGCGCGTCCACGACCTCGTGGATGGACACGGCGCGCTCTTCCACGGGGATGCCCCAGTCCCGCAGGAGCTGCAGCACGGAATCGCGGGTGATCCCGGCCAGGATGGTGCCACCGGACAGCGGCGGCGTGACCACGGCGTCGCCGATGCGGAGCATGATGTTCATGGTGCCGACCTCGTCCAGGAACTCGCGGTGACGGCCGTCCAGCCACAGCACCTGGGTGAAGCCCTGCCGCTCCGCGTCCCGCGCCGCGTATAGGCTGGCCGCGTAGTTGCCGGCCGTCTTGGCGGCGCCCAGCCCGCCCGGCACCGCCCGCACGTGCCGGTCGGTCGCCAGGATCTTCACGGGGTTCAGCCCTTCCTTGTAGTAGGCGCCCACCGGGCTGAGGATCACGTAATAAAGGTAGCTGCTCGACGGGTGCACGCCGAGGAACGTTTCGGTGGCGATCACCGTGGGCCGGATATACAGCGCCGTGCCGCGCTTGGACGGCACCCAGTCCGCGTCCACCGCCACCAGGGCGCGGAACGAGTCCTGCACCAGCGCCGGGTCGAGCGGGGGGATGCACAGGAGGTCGCAGGACCGGTTGAGCCGGGCGGCGTGCTGGTCGCCGCGGAAGATGCGGACCTGCCCGTCGGCCCCGCGGAACGCCTTCAGCCCGTCGAACACCGCTTGCGCGTAGTGCAGCACGCAGCAGGCGGGGTCCAGGCTGAACGGCGCGTAGGGCACGATGCGCGGGTCGTGCCAGCCGCGGCCTTCGTCGTACTCCATCAGGAACATGTGGTCGGTGAACACGTCGCCGAAGCGGAGCGCGTCGTCCGCCGGGCGGGTCCGGGCGGCCGTGGCGCGTGTCACCGGGAAGCTCTGCATGGTCAAACTCCGTGCCGTTCTGAAGGTCGGCCCAAGGTGCTGCACGGCCGCGGAGGGGGTGGGAAGCCTGACGGCAGGCAGGCCGCGCCCCGATGATAGCACCGGGGCCGCACCGGACGCCAGATTCCTCAAGTCTCGCGGCCCCCGCGGCAACCCGCGTCCTGCCCCGGCGCTTATAGGCCCGGTGCCGCGAGGGAGGACGGGGATGGCCGACAGGACGCACCGGCTTGGCTGACGACCCCGGCCCGCTGCCGCCGGACGCGGCCGCCGGGGGCAAGCAGCCCTTCGACATCCACGAAGCGTTCCGCCGCCTGCGCGCGGCCTGCGCCCCCTTGCCCAAGGCGGCGATGTTCCAGCTCCGGGACGAGGGCTACGGCACCCCGTTCGAGCAGCTCGTGGCCAGCCTGGTCAGCGCCCGCACGCTGGACGAGACCACGCTCCCGGTGTGCCGCCGCGTGTTCGCCCGCGCCCGCACTCCCGCGGCAATGGCGGCGCTGGAGGAAGCGGAGCTCGCCACCCTGCTCCGCGGCGCCACCTTCCCGGAGCCCAAGGCGCGCGACATCCTGGCCCTGTCCCGCGCGATTGCGGAACGCCCCGGCGGCGAGGTCCCGGACACCGCCGAGGGCTTGACGGCGTTCCGCGGCGTCGGCCCCAAGGTCGCGGCGCTCACCCTGGCGGTGGGCTTCAACAAGCCCGCCATCTGCGTGGACATCCACGTCCACCGGGTCGCCAACCGCTGGGGCTACGTCGCCGCGCCCACGCCCGAGCGCACGATGGCCGCCCTCGCCGCCAAGCTGCCGCGGGAATACTGGATCGAGATCAACGAGCGGCTGGTGCCCTTCGGCAAGCACGTCTGCACCGGGCCGCGCCCGAGATGCCCGGCCTGCCCGCTGC
>CAXTUO010000574.1:0-3254 GCA_964247175.1 uncultured Acetobacteraceae bacterium
ATCAGCGCGCCGCGCCGGGTCAATCCCATACCGTTCATCGCAAATCCTTTTGTGCGGTTATCGTCCAGCCCAATGCACCACGCGCCGCTCGACCAGCACCAGGATGCGGTCGATGGCGATCCCCGTCAGCCCGATCATTGCGATCCCCGCGAACACGTAGTCCGACCGCAGAAAGCGCCCGGCGTCCATGATCATCCAGCCGATGCCGTTGGACCCGGCGATGATCTCGGCCGCGATCAGCGTGCCGTACACGATGCCGGCGGCGAGCCGGGCGCCGATCAGCACCTCCGGCAACGCGGACGGCAGCACGACATGGCGCAGCACCTGCCAATCGCTCGCGCCCAGGGCGCGCGCCACCCGCAGCCGGTCCGGCGGCACGTTGCGCACCCCGTCCCGCGCCGCCACTGCCGCCACCGGCAGCGCCGCCAGGAACAGCATGGTGATCTTGCTGGTTTCCCCGATGCCGAGCCAGACGATCAGCAGCACGAGGTAGGCGAGCTGCGGCAGCGGGCGCAGGAACTCGATGAACGGCGACGCCGCCGCGTCGAGCCGGGGCGCGTAGCCCATGCCAAGGCCCAAGAGGGTGCCCACGGCGGCGCCGGTCAGGAACCCTGCCCCGACCCGGAGCAGGCTCATGCCCATGTGCTCAAGGATCGTGCGGCCCTTGTAGCCCTCCTGCACCAGCTCGGTCAGCCCGTCCCACAGGTCGGCCGGACCCGGCAGGAACAGGTCCCGCACCAGCCCGCCGCTCGTGACCCCGATCCACAGGGCCAGCAGCAGCGCGGCGCTCAGGCCCGTGATGGCCCAGGACGGCAGGCTCCGCGGCGCCAGTCGCGTGCGGCGCATCAGTCCCGCCCGCGCCAATGCACCAACCGCCGGTCCAGCACCCGCATCATCCAAGCCAAGGTCACGCCCAGCCCGCCCAGCACCAGGATGCACAGCACGATCACGTCGTTGCGCAGGAACTGGCTGGCGGAAATCACCATCCAGCCCAGCCCGTCCGTCGCGGCCAGCAGCTCCGCCGACACCACGGTGGAGAACGCCGCCGCCAGCGCCACCTGCAGCCCCGTCAGCACCATGGGCGCGGCGGACGGCAGCACGACGTGGCGGAACACCTGCGCCGGGCTCGCGCCCATGGCGCGGGCGACCTGGATGCGCTGCTGCTTCACCCCGCGGACACCCGCGGCGCTCGCGGCCACGATGATGGGGAAGGCGGTCAGGAACAGCAGCGCGGCCTTGGACCCGTTGCCGGTGCCGAGCCACAGGATCAGCAGGATCATGTAGGACAGCGGCGGCAACGGGCGCATGAACTGCACGATCCAGTCGAGCGCCGCGGAGGCCACGCGGTCCACCCCCATCCACAGCCCGAGCGGCACGCCGAACAGCGCCGCCAGCCCGAACCCGGCGCCGAGCCGCCCCAGCGTGGACAGCGCGTTGCCCCACAGCGTGGTGCCGCGATACCCGTCCCGCAGGATCTCCACGGCCGCCGCCCAAACATCCGCCGGCGAAGGGAGCAGCTCGCGCGACACGGCCCCGCTCGCCGCGATGGCCCACCAGGCCAGCACCATGCCCGCGACCGACGCGGCGCCGAACGCCGGGGCCGGCACGCGGAACCGCCAGCGCGCCGGGACCGGACCCGGTGGCGCGGCCACCGCGATCCCGTCCGCTTGTCTGCCGATTGCACTCACCACCATGACCGGCTGCCCTGCAATGCCTGTGCCGTTCGATGCAAACAGCCCGCCCGCTTACATCGCCGCGCCGCTCAAGCACAAGGCTGCGTGCCGCCGTCCTACGCCATCGAGCTGGGCCGGTAGAACGGCTGGTGCTGCGCCGGGTCCATGTAGTCGGCATAGAACCGCTTGATATGCGGCAGCAGCGCCTTGGACAGTTGGCGGCGCTCCACCTCGTCGTCGGACAGGGCGTGCGCCAGGTCGTCGTGCAGCGCCTTGAGCGCCGCCGCCTGGTCCACCCGGGTGAAGCGCCCGTCGGCGTAGATCGTCTCGCCCTCGCACATCACGTGCCGCACGCCGCCCGTTTTCGCCCGCTGGATCACCGCGTCGAGCACCGGCGTTTCCTCGTCCAGGTAGGGATAGCTGACCTGTTGCCAGTCCAGCAGCACCAGGTCCGCCGCCGTGCCGACCTCCAGCGTGCCCAACTGGTCGCCGAACGCCGTGGTCCGCGCCCCGCCCACCGTTGCCATCGTCAGCACCTGGTCCATGGTGGGCACGTCTTCCTCTCCCATGCCGGGCACGCGGTGCGCGCGCAGCACCAGGCGCATCTCCTGCAGCATGTCGCGGTCGTCGTTGATCCCGGCCTCGTCCAGCCCGATGGCGACGTTGACGCCCGCTTGCGCGAACCGGTTCAGCGGGGCGACGCCCGAGCGCAGCCGGAAGTTGGAGCTGCAGTTGTGGCAGATGCAGGTGCCGGTTTCCGCCACCCGGGCGATGTCCTTTTCGTTCAGCCAAACGCCGTGGCCCAGCGTCATGCGCTTGTTCATCAGCCCGAACCGGTCGAGGTACTCGACCGCGGTGCCGCCGCCCCGGCGCTTCGCGTATTCCTTCTGGTACGCCGTCTCGACCAGGTGCATGTGCAGCGGCACATCGTAACGCTCGGACGCTTCCGCCAGCCGGGCCAGCGCCGCGTCGCTGCACCAGTGCAGGTTCGCCGGGGCCAACTGGATACGCACCCGCTCCTTATCGGCGTGCGCCTCGCGCATGGACGCGAACATGTCCATGGCGCCGTCGAGCGACAGGCGGAACCGGTCGAACCACGCCTGCATCGGCCCGCGCAACTCCGGCGGCAGGGAGGCGACCAGCTCCGCGTCGTCCTGGTAGGCCAGCCGGTTCTGGTCGCGCACTGCGTAGCAGTAGGACACGCGCATGCCGATGTCCTCGTAGGCGCGCACGACATCGTTGGCCCGCGCCTGCACCTCCTCCGGCGTGCCCGGCAGCCAACCGTGGATGTGCTGCACCGTCGTGATGCCGGACCCCACCATCTCGAACGCCGAGTACAGCGTGTCGAGGTACAGGTCGAGGTTGCGCGCCACCATGCGCGTCACGAACCATAGCTCAAGCGGCATGTCGGGCGAGCCGAGCTGCACCGGCGTCAACCCGACATGGTGGTGCCCGTTCACGAAGCCCGGCAGCAGGATCTCGGCGCCGGTGCCGACGACGCGGATGTTCGGGTACTTGCGGTGCAGCGCCTCGAACGTGCCGACCGCAGCGACGATGCCGTCCTCCTGCAGCACGGCGCCG
>CAXTUO010000575.1:0-3252 GCA_964247175.1 uncultured Acetobacteraceae bacterium
GCCTATACGCCAACTGGCAGAGCAGCATCCCGAGCCGCTTCGTGGACGAGCTGCCAGACGCGCACGTGGAGCGTGCCGGCTCGGTGGCGATGCAGCGGGAAGCGCGGCTGATCTCCGCGCCCAGCGTGTTCACCGGCGGCCCCCTGACCGCCGCCCGGCGGCCCGCGGCGTCGCGCGTCGTCGAGGCCTGGGAACAGCCGGCGCGGCCGGCCCGGCAGGACGCCATCGCCGTGGGGAGCCGGGTGTTTCACCAGAAGTTCGGCTACGGCCAGGTGCTGGCCGTGGATGACGACCGGCTGGACATCGCGTTCGAGAAGGCCGGTCAGAAACGCTTGCTGGACCGCTTCGTGGAGAAGGCATGAGGCGGCACGCCGCGCCGCTGGAAACCCTGTTCGTCGAGGTGCCGGACGCAGCGGTGGAGGCGTACGAGGCGGCGCTCGGCACGGTCTGCGCGACGGTGGGCTTTTTCTTCGCAGACGAGGCGCGCGGCATCTGGCGGGTGGAAGGCGTGCACGACGCCGGCGCGGACGAGCCCCGGTTGCGGGACGCGCTGGCGCTGGCGGCGCTGGTCAGCGGCGTCCCCGCCACGCTGCGCCGGGACGCGACGGAGGCGGAGGGCTGGCTGGCGCGGATCCAGGAGTCCTTTCCGGAACAGCGCGTGGGCCGTCGGTTTGCGGTGCGCGGCACGCATGAGGCCGGCCCTGCGGCGCCGGGCCGGCTGACGCTGACGCTGGATGCCGGGCTGGCGTTCGGATCAGGGGAGCATGGTTCAACGCGCGGCTGCCTCCGCGCGCTGGAGGTCGTGGCCCGGCGCCGGCCGCGGCGCGTCCTCGATCTGGGGACCGGGTCCGGCATCCTGGCCATGGCGGCGGCCAAGCTGCTGCGGCAACCGGTGCTGGCGACGGACATCGAGCCGTGGTCGGTCAGGGTGGCGGGGCAGAACGCGGGGGCGAACGGCGTGGGGCGGCTGGTGCGGCCCGTGCTGGGCAACGGCTGGCAGGCGCGCGCCGTTCAGGCAAGCGCGCCCTATGATCTGGTGTTCGCGAACATCCTGGCCCGGCCGCTTTGCCGGATGGCGCGGGACCTGGCGCTTGGACTGGCGCCGGGCGGCACGGCCATCCTGGCGGGGCTGCTGGCGAGCCAGGCGCGCATGGTGCTGGCGGCGCACCGCCGCCAGGGCCTCCGGCTGGAGGCGACCTGGCGGGAAGGCAACTGGGCGACGCTGGTTGTGCGGAAGGCAGGGCGGGCGGGCTGAGCCGGCCCGCCCGATTGCGTCAGACCGCGGCGGTGCGGCCGAAGCTGCCTGGCGCCGGCTTGCGCTTGCGCGCCTCGGCGAACTGCGGATCGAACACGCGGCTCAACTCGTTGCGGGTCAGGCCGATGTCGGACAGCTCGCGGTCGCTCAGCGCAGACAGCTCGTCCAGCACCACGCGACGGCGCCGCATCGCGAGCAGGCCGGAGATAAAGCTGCCGATGCGCTGAGCCAGGCTGCGCTGGGCTGGGCGGGCATCGGCGATGGTGCCGTCCGTGCCCTCGACGACCGGACTGCGGTACGTCAGACTATCGGACATCAGGAGCGCAATCTGCTCCTTGGCAAGCGGGGCGTTCATTCTACTATCCTCAATACTCACGCGCGCCACGATCCGAGCTGGCACTTCCGGTGCATCGCTCCCGTGGCGCAACCGGAATATGCGCTCTTTATGCTGCAATGCAGCATGCATTGTTACGCTCCCTGACATGCATGTGGCGCGGTCGAGATGCCTGAGCTATGACAAAACATGAAGATAACGTGACCGCCCAGCCGGTGGAGCGGCTGACCCGGGTGCGGCAGGCGATGGCGGCGCAGGGCCTGGACGGCTTCATCGTGCCGCGCGCCGACGAGCACTTGGGCGAGTACGTGCCGCCCGCGGCCGAGCGGCTCGCCTGGCTGACGGGTTTCACCGGGAGCGCCGGGCTGGCCGTTGTGCTGGCGGACCGGGCGGCCGTGTTCACCGATGGGCGCTACACGCTGCAGCTTGCGGCCCAGGTGGACGCGGCGCTGTATGAGGCCTGCCACATCACGGAGCAGCCGCCGCCGGCCTGGCTCAAGGAGCACGCCGTCGCCGGAGCCCGGATCGGCTACGACCCGTGGTTGATCAGCCAAGACGGCCTGAAACGCTTGTCCGATGCCGGGCTGGAAATGGTGCAGGCCGATCCGAACCCGGTCGATCTCGCCTGGACCGGTCGCCCCGCCGCCCCGTCGGCGCCGGCAGTGCCGCATCCGCTGGCCTATGCCGGCCGTTCCTCGGCCGAGAAGCGGGCCGACGTGGCGGCGGTCTTGCAGGCGGACAACCAGGATGTCGCCGTCATCACCGACCCGGCGTCCCTTGCCTGGCTGTTGAACCTGCGCGGCGGCGATGTCGATTACACGCCGTTCGCGTTGGGCTTCGTGCTGCTGCGCGCGAACGGCACGGCGACCCTGTTCATGGAACCGGAGAAGCTGCCGCCCGAAACGCTGGACTGGTTGGGACCCGACGTGACGGCTACCGGCCGCGCCATGCTCCCGGGAGCGCTGGCGCAGTTGTCCGGGCAGCGGGTGCGGGTGGACGCCGCGGGGTCGCCCGTGTGGTTCGGCCAAACGCTGGAAAGCGCGGGCGCCGCCGTCCTTGATGGCGCCGATCCCTGCCAGCTGCTCAAGGCCTGCAAGAACCCCACGGAGCAGGCCGGCGCGCGGGCGGCGCATGCGCGGGATGCCGCGGCGGTCTGCCGTTTCCTGCATTGGCTGGACGGCGCTGACCGCTCATCGCTGACCGAGGTGACGGCCGCTCAACGGCTGCTCGCGTTCCGGCAGGCGGCGGCGGAGTTCCGTGGGGAAAGCTTCCCCGCGATCTCCGGCGCCGGGGAGCACGGCGCGGTGATCCACTACCGCGTGACGGCCGAGACGGACCGGCCGATCCGCGCCAACGAGGCCTACCTGATCGACAGCGGGGCGCAGTACCCGGACGGCACGACCGACATCACCCGCACGGTCTGGACCGGGCCGGACGCGGCGCCGGACGAGCTGCGCGACCGGTTCACCCGCGTGCTGAAGGGCCATATCGCGCTGGCGACGGCGTTGTTCCCGCAAGGCGTGGCCGGCCCGCATCTGGACGCCTTTGCCCGGCGCGCCTTGTGGCAGGCTGGGTTGGACTACGACCACGGCACCGGGCACGGCGTGGGCAGCTACCTGTCGGTGCACGAGGGTCCCGCGAGCCTGTCGCGCGCCGGGCGCAT
>CAXTUO010000576.1:0-3252 GCA_964247175.1 uncultured Acetobacteraceae bacterium
GCCCGGAGCGCCACCGTGCTGCCTGCCTCGCTGCTGATCACGGATGTGGCCGCGCCAGCCGTGCCGCCGGTCTTGCCCAGCAGGCTTTGGCCATTGACGTTCGAGCTGTCCACGAGATCGGCCACCTGGCTCACCAGCGACCCGTACTGCGCGACATACTTGTCGCGGGTCGGCTGGTCGTTGTTCGCGTTGCCGATCTCGACCAGCAGTCCCTTGACCTGGTTGGCGAGCTTGTCGGAGATGCCGCTCAGCGCGGTGTTCGCCGCGCCAACCACGGTCTTGGCAGCGCCAAGCTGCTGGTTCGCGGTGGTCAGCGCGCCCACGTCCGAACGCACCCGCTGCGCGACGGCGTAAGCGGCGCCGTCATCGGTTGCGTCCGCCACGCGCATGCCCGTGGAGATGCGCTTCTGCGTCGCCTGGAGCTGCGTGTTGGTGGAGTTCAGCGACTGCAGAGCGATCTGAGCGCCGATGTTCGTGTTAACAGAGTTCAAAGCGATGGTCATGATGATGGTTCCTGTCGGCCCGCACGCGACCCAATCGGTGCGGCCCGTTTTTTCGTTCACAACCCCGGGTTTTGCCGGAGTGAAGGCAGTTTCGCTGAAAATGATTAACGAACGGCAAACAGGAACGAAAAAAGAACCGGGAAGCGGCGGCGTGCGTCAGGCGATCCAGTGGTACAGCCAGGTTTCCGCAAGCGGCCCCTGCTCGCCGCGCAACGCGCAGCGCAGGTCGGCCGCCGGGGCGCCGGCCGGGTCGAGCATGATGCTGACCCGCCAGCCCCCGGTTTCCGGGTTGGGGCCGGAGTAGCCCGCGCTCACCTGCCCGGCGCTGCTGCCGAGTTCGACCCGCACGGGAGCGTCGGCTGGGAGCGCCTTCACCGGGTCCCCCGTGAAATCCAGCACGAACACCCGGGTGCCCGGCGCCGTCCCCGCGCCCGTGCGCATTTCCGACACCCGCGCCAGCCGCGCGTCCCCTGGCGCGTCGGCGCCCCAATGCAGGCGGTAGGTGAAGCCGTACTCCCCGCCGGCGCGCAGCACGTCCCGCCCGCGCCAAAAGGCAACGATGTTGTCGTTGTACTCGCTGTTCGTGGGAATCTCGACCAGGTCCACCGCGCCCACGCCCCAGTCGCCGATCGGCTCGACCCACAGGCTCGGCCGGTGTCCGTATGGCACTTCCAGGTCGCCGTAGTCGCGGAACTCCCGCTTGCGCTGCAGCAGCCCGTAGCCCCGCGGGTTGGCGTCGAGGAAGGCGCTGAACTGCACGGCGGCGGGGTTCAGCAAGGGCCGCCACAGCCGCTCGTCGCGTCCGGTGAGGGCCGCCAATCCGTCGCTGTCGTGCACGGCGGTGCGCCAGTCGTCCGGGCGCTGGGCGTCGGGCCGGGCGTGGTCGCGGGGGCTGAACTCGTACATGCTGGTCAGCGGCGCGATGCCGGCCTCGGTGATGTCGCGGCGGGGGAACAGCACGCTTTCCACGTCCATCACCGTGGTCTCGCCGGGGCGCACGGCGAAGCGGAACGCGCCGGTCGTGCTGGGGCTGTCGAGCAGGGCGTGGACCGCAAGCGTCTGCACGCCGGGCTGCGGGCGTTCGAGCCAGAAGGCACGGAAGCGCGGGAACTCCTCGGGCCGCGGCGTGCCGGTGCCGACCGCGAGGCCGCGGGCCGACAGGCCATAATCCTGGCCGCGGCCCACAGCGCGGAAATAGCTCGCGCCGAGGAACACGCAGAATTCGTCGAACTGGTCGGGCCTGTTGATCGCGGCGTGCACCCGGAAGCCGGCGAAGCCCAGGCGGTCCGGCACGCGCACGCCTGGGTCGCCGTAGTCGAACAGGTCGGGGTCGTAGGGAACGGGCGCGGCCTGGCCGTCCCGCACCTCGTAGATGTCCATGCCCGGGCGGTACAGGAAGCCGCGCGGGAAGAACTGCACCTGGAACGGCAGGTCCTGCCCGCGCCACAGCGCGCGCTCCGGCTTGAAGCGGATGCCGCGGTATTGCTCGTAGCTCATCGACCCGGCAGCGCCGGGCAAGGCCTCGTCCGGCTCCCGGAACGGCTGCTTCGCCAGGTCCTGCGCGGCGCGGCGCACGACCGAGCCGTTGAACGGGGTCGCCGCCGGCAGCAGCGCGCCAGCGGCGAGGGTCGCGCCCCCCTGCATTGCCCGGCGTCGCGTGAGGTCGTGCAAGGCGTGAACTCCGTCCGGGCTGGGCCGCGACCCTGCTTGTTGCGGTGGCAGATTGTCAACCGGGGGCGCTGCGTAACAGCACGGGCTTCCCATATCCTGGACATGCACTCGACCGTCCGCGTGATCGACCTGGAAACCACGGGGTCCCGCCCGCCCGATGACGGCGTGGTGGAGATCGGCTGGCAGGATGTAGCCGACACTGGGGCCGACGCCGGCCCAAACGGCTGGCAGCTCACCCCGGAGCGCGGCGCGCGCTTCGTGAATCCAGGACGCCCGATCCCCTCCCGCACCGCCGCCGTGCACCACATCATCGACGCCGACGTGGCCGGCAGCCCGCCCTGGCCCGTCGTGTCGCCGCCGGTCCTGGCCGCGCCGGGCGTTGTGGCCTTGGCGGCGCACCGCGTCGAGTTCGAGCGGAAGTGGTGCGTCGATGGGCTGACCGGCGGGCTGCCTTGGATCTGCACCTACAAATGCGCGCTGCGGCTGTGGCCGGAGATGCCGTCCCATTCGAACCAGGGGCTGCGCTACGAGCGGATGCCGGCCGGGCTGGACCGCGCGCTGGGCCTGCCGGCGCACCGGGCCGGGCCGGACGCCTACGTGACGGCGCACCACCTGCGCGACATGCTGAACGAGGCCGGGCTCGACCAGCTCCTCGCCTGGTCGCGGGAGCCGGCGTTGCTGGTCCGGGTGCCGTTCGGCCCGTATCGCGGACGACGCTGGGCCGATCTGGACGACGCGGCGCTCGACGCCATCCTGGCGCGCAACAGCGACCGCGACGTGCGCTTCACCGCCCGGCACGAGCGCGACCGCCGCCAGGCCGCGCCCATGCCCGCGCCGCAGGCCATGCTGTTGTAACGCTACCCGGCCGGCCCGCGGCCGGGCTATGCTCGCCGGGCATTGCGCAGGAGCGGACATGTTTCGGGCCACGGCCGGCGGCGAGCGGCATTGCTTCCCAAGCCTCGCCGCCTTGATGGCGCAGGCGACCCCGCTGCGCAGCGGCGACCAGCTTGCCGGGCTGGCTGCGGACAGCCAGGCCCGCCGGGTCGCGGCGCAATGGGCGCTGGCCGACCTGCCGCTC
>CAXTUO010000577.1:0-3250 GCA_964247175.1 uncultured Acetobacteraceae bacterium
GGCCTGGCGCTGCTCAGGGTTGAGCCGGGCAAGGTACTCGGTCACGAGGCAGGCGTCCTGGCAGGCATCACGGGGCTATAGGACGGATAAACAAACGCCGCCAACCCGGCGCCAGCCCCCGTCCCGCTCAGGCCGCCGGGGCAGATGCCGGCTTGGCCCGGACGCCGAGCAAGTGGGCGATGGCGAAGGTGAGGTCCGGGCGGTTCAGGGTGTAGAAATGGAACTCGTCCACCCCGTTCGCCTGCAGCAGGCGCACCTGCTCGGCGGCGACGATGGCGGCAATCATGCGCCGGGTTTCCGGGTCGTCCTCCGTGCCTTCGAACATCGCGCCGAGCCAATCCGGCACGCTCGCGCCGCACATGGCGCTGAACTTCGCCGCTTGGGCGTAGTTGGACACCGGCATGATGCCGGGCACGATCGGGGCGGTGATCCCGGCGGCCAGCGCCCGGTCCAGGAAGCGCAGGAACACCGTGCCGTCGAAGAAGTACTGCGTGATCGCCCGGGTCGCCCCGGCGTCGAGCTTGCGCTTCAGGTTGTCTAGGTCGTGATCCGCATTGAGCGCCGTCGGGTGCGTTTCGGGATAGGCGGCGACGGACACCTCGAAATCCGCCACCCGGCGCAGCCCGGCCACCAAGTCGGCGGCGTAGGCGTAGCCCTCTGGATGCGGCGCGTAATCTTCCCCCGCCGGCGCGTCGCCGCGCAGCGCCACGATGTGCCGCACGCCTGCGTCCCAGTACTGCCGGGCCACGTCATCGACCTCGCCGCGCGACGCGCCGACGCAGGTGAGGTGCGCGGCCGGCGTCAGGCCGGTTTCCTTCACGATCCGGCTGACCGTCGCGTGGGTGCGGGCCTGCGTCGAGCCGCCCGCGCCGTAGGTGACGGACACGAAGCGCGGCGCCAGCCGCTCCAGCCGGCGGATGCAGGTCCAGAGCTGCGCTTCCAGCGCGTCGTTCTTCGGGGGGAAGAACTCAAAGGAGAGCGCCGGCGCCGGCAAGGAAGCGGAGCGGGCGGGCAGCCCGGCGAAGCGCGGACCCGTCAGCCAACGCTCCAGCGTGGCAGGCGCCTCGGCCTCGGGCGTATGGGCGGTGATCTGGTTCATGATGCAATCCCGGCTATGCTGGCGCGGCGCGCTGTCCACGCCAATCTAGTCCATAGCGGTCGTCGCGCAACGCCAAGCTTCGCCGCACGTTCCGCACAACTGTCTATGGGATCATGGACCGCACGCCGTAGAACCGCCACACGATCATCGAAAGCAGAGCCCTGCCATGCTGACACGCCGCGACCTCCTGACCTATTCCGTGGCCGCCACGGCGGTTTTCGCCACCCGGCCCTGGGCAAGCGCCTGGGCGCAGCCGGCCGGAGACGCCACGGGGTTCGTGGTGCAGCTCGGCAACGCCCTGGTCGGCATCGTGAACGGCCCCGGCTCCTATGAGGAGAAAAAGCGCCGACTCGGCCCGCTCATCGAGGAGTCGGTGGACGTGGAGGGCATCGCGCGCTTCTGCCTCGGCCGCTACTGGCGCACCGCGACGCCGCCGCAGCAGCAGCAGTTCACCCAGCTTTTCCATTCCGTGCTGCTGAACAACATCGGCGGCAAGCTCGGCCAGTTCCAGGGCGTCACCTTCAACCCGACCACCACCACCCAGCAGGAAGGCAACAGCCTGGTCGGCACGGTGATCCGCCGCCCCAACCAGCAGCCGAACAACGTGCAGTGGGTGGTGAGCCAATCGACCGGCCGGCCCAAGATCATCGACGTGATCGCTGAGGGCATCAGCCTGCGCGTGACCCAGCGCAGCGATTACGCGGCCTACATCTCCCGCAACAACAACGACGTGGGCGCCCTGATCAACGCCATGCGCCAGCAGGCGGCCGCGGCGTAGCCACGCTTTCGAACACCAGCATGGGGTGGCCGTCGCGCTCAAACGTGCCGCACGGCCTCATGCCGATGGCGCCGAGCAGGACGCGGGACGAGAAGTTGCTGTCCCGCGTCACCGCGATCACCCGGGGCAGCCCGGCCTGGTCATGGGCAAACCGGAGCGCCGCCCCGGCGGCCTCCCGCGCCAACCCGCGCCCCCGCATCTCCGGCCGGAAGGCGAAGCGCAGCCCCATGCCCCGGCCATCCGGACGCTCATGTATGCCGGTTAGGCCGAGGGCGGACCGGTCCGGCGCGTCCCGCGCCAGCCACATGCCGACCCCGTGCGCCGGCCAGAACGCGATATCCTGCGCCAGTTCTTCCGCGACCTGGCCCGGCGACCGCACGCCGCCCAGCATGTGCGCGAAGACAAGGGGGTTGCCCTTCAATGCCTGCAAGTCCGGCAGGTCCTGCCAGCTCACAGGCGACAGCACCATCCGTCCGGTCCGGATCACCCAGGCCGGGCTCATGGCGCTGTCGCCGGACGCGGAAAAGGCGGACGCGAATCAGCGGGCGAGCGGCCGGTACTTGATCCGGTGCGGCTCGGTCGCCTCGGCGCCGAGCCGTCGTCGCTTGTCCGCCTCGTAGGCCTGGAAGTTGCCCTCGAACCATTCGATGTGGCTGTCGCCCTCGAAGGCCAGGATGTGCGTCGCCAGGCGGTCCAGGAACCAGCGGTCGTGGCTGATGATGACGGCGCAGCCGGCGAACTCGGCCAGCGCCTCTTCGAGCGCGCGCAGCGTGTCCACGTCCAGGTCGTTGGTCGGCTCGTCCAAGAGGATGACGTTGCTTTCGGACTTCAGCATCTTCGCCAGGTGCACCCGGTTGCGCTCGCCGCCCGACAGGATGCCGACCTTCTTCTGCTGGTCCGACCCCTTGAAGTTGAACGCGCCCACATAGGCGCGGGACGGCACGGCGCGCTTGCCCAGGTAGATCACATCGGTGCCGCCACTGATCTCCTCCCACACCGACTTCGAGGCGTCCAGGCTGTCGCGCGACTGATCGACGTAGCCGAGCTTCACGGTGTCCCCCACCTTGAGCGCCCCGGAATCCGGGTGGTCCTCCCCGGTGATCATGCGGAACAGCGTGGTCTTGCCGGCGCCGTTCGGGCCGATCACGCCGACGATGCCGCCGGGCGGCAGCTTGAAGTCCAGGTCGTCCATCAGCAGCCGGTTGCCGTAGGCCTTGCGCACTTTCTCGGCCTCGATCACCAAGCCGCCCAGCCGCGGACCCGGCGGGATCACGATCTCCGCCACCCCGGCCTGCATCTCCAGCGACTTCTGCTGCATCTCCTCGTACTTGGCGATGCGGGCGCGGCTCTTGGTCTGCCGGGCACGCGGGCTG